>CACXAO010000009.1 GCA_902765625.1 uncultured Ruminococcus sp.
GCCGATATTCCAATTTGTCGCTGCGGAAGCGGTTGTCGCTGTCATCGCGCCGAATGAAAAAACCATTGTTGCCGATAATGCTGCCGCAAGAATTTTTGTCTTGATTCTGTTCGTCTTTTTCATGATGATGTCCCCTTTGGATTATTGTTGGGATTTCGTTTTTCCCTTGACTGTGCCTAAATAATATCACAGCTTGCAGGTGAATTCAATTTACAATAAATCTACAAAATGTTCAGTTCTGAACACTTCGGAGACAATCTGTTAAAAAATGAACAGAAAACGAAAAAATTGTAAAGTTCCTTAATATATATATCGCGTCCAGATACTTTTGCCGGCTGAGACCATAAGGCGCATCCTCAAACAGTACGGCGGCTATCTCCTTACGGCTGACGCTCATGCCCCGGCGATCAATGAGATATGCCAGCAGTTCCTTGGACTTTGAGCGCTTGAATTGCACCGTTACTCCGTCTACCAACAGATCAAAGTTGCCGAAGGTGTGCGCTTCTATGTGCGGTACAAATGTTTGAGGATAAGCAGATACTGCGTAGTCGATCTCCTTTTTCAGTACCTCAGGCTCTAAAGGCTTCAGCAGATAGCCGTTCGGATGCACCTGAAACGCGTCGAAAGCAAATTCCTTATACGCTGTCAGGAAGAGAATGACCATGTCGGGCTTGATTTTCTTGATCTGAGCCGCTAAAGTGATACCGTTCATCTGCGGCATATCGATATCGAGCAGCGCGATATCTACGGGATTTGACCGTATCCATTCCAGCGCTTCATATACATCGGTAAAGCCGTTTACCGATATGTCGGTCGATAAGCTTTTACATACGGACAGTACATCATCCAATACCAGCGGCTCGTCATCTACACATACGATTCTCATATTACTTGTTCGTCTCCTTACTTGCGGGTATCCGCAGGACAACCCTTGTTCCTTCATCCGGTTTGCTGTCGATCGTCATGGTACCGTTACACATTTGTTCCAGACGTTCTCTGACATTTTTGATACCGATATGCGTTACGTCTTCGCTCTTTGCAAGAAGATCAGTAAAGCCTGTCCCGTTATCCTCAATTACAATCAGGTGCTCGTTTCCTTCACGGTAAGCCGCAACCTTGACTATACCTTCTTTTCGGGAACGGACACCGTGTCTGATGGCATTCTCCACCAAGGGCTGGATCGTCAACGCGGGGACACAGCATTCTTCGTCACGGATATCATATTCTACACGGATATTCGGAAAACGGATCATTTCGATCTCTGCGTAAATTTTTGTATGCTCGATTTCTTTTGAAACAGGGATCACCTCCGCCTGATTCAGCGATTCCAGATTCTGACGGAGATACGCGCTGAACAGACTGACGGGTGTGAGAGGCAGCCTTCTGATTCTTTCCGATCAATGCACGAATAGTGGTAAGGGTATTGAACAGAAAATGCGGCTGTATCTGCGTCATCATGATCTGAATACGGTGCTCCGCCTGCAGCGCCCTCTCGTGTTTGCGCACAAATTGCAAATGCAGCCAGATATAGTACATCACACAGCTGATCGCGACGGCGATCGTCAGAAAGCTGACGGGCAGTTCGTTGTATTCAACGGTATAATCCAGCACGACCGACAGGCTGATCAGAACAAGCGCAAAAACAGGAATCCATGTTTCCTTCTGCTTAGGACGGAACACCTTGACCGTCATATAGATGCAGTAAATAAATAATATCGCGCTTACGATCATACATACGTCTTTCAGCGGTCCGCTGATGAAATGACCGTTAGGATATGAGAATGTAATCGGGGAGAATAACGCAGTCATGTAGATTGCGGTATTCACACCGACCAACGCCCACACGAGCCTGTATCTTCTGTCAGGGCTGATGATATGGAGGAACATTGCCAGTATTGCAGGGCGCACAGCATATCCGTAAATAGAATTGATGGTTCTGAGCATGGTTAAGCTCCCGTGATGATACAGCCATGTATCCATATAATTCTGGATCACAAGCGTCAGCACCAGTACCGTGATGATATACATAAACCTTTTCTGCCGCTTATCCAGATAATTATCCAGACGAACCGAAGAGAATAAAACGATCAGCAAAGCCAAAGCAGGCAGAACCGTGAGCATAGTAAAAGCTGAGTTCAGGGCGACAGAATCAAACGTATCGCCACCGATAGTTTTGATGGAACCGACATTACAGATGTCAGCTCCATTCGGCGCATTGTTGCCGTAAACTGCATCCTTGGCAACAGTCAGATATCCGTGTGCGGCGTTATAGATGCCTCCGCCATCATCATACGATGTGTTAGCGGTTACTGTACCGCCCTCAAGGACAAGGACGCCGTAGTTCACGATTCCGCCGCCGTCTTCTTTTACGGAATTTCCCGTGATACAGCCGCCTTCCACTATCAGCGTGCCGTTGTTTCGGATTCCGCCTCCGTGCGAAGCATACCCGCCGGTAATCTTTCCTGCGGCATCTTCTGAGCTGTCTTTTATAGTCAGAACCGCTCCGGACTGCACGATAATCACGGATCCTTCAGAACCTTTCGGCGAAATCTGATTACGGTTGATGGTGTGACCGTTCAGATCAAGTGAAAGCACCGTTCCGTCGGGTATAGAAAGCGCGATATCCGATACAGCCGCAGTCACATCCGAATTCAGCACGATCGTATCGCCCGACTCGGTGTTTTTGATCGCATCCTGCAAAGCAGACCATGTATTCACATCGGGGCTGATTTCTGCAGCCTGAGCCTTGATTGTACAGATGGATGCAGATATCAATAATAAGGTAAGTATCATCAGTACAGCAATGCAAAGCACTCTATTGAATAATCTTTTTGACATTGATATCCCTCCTAAGCTTGCTCGTTGTCGAATATCATCTGTAATTTTAGTATATCATAAAAACCGAAAAAGTAAGACAATTTATCATAAGCATGTTTCGTTTTTCTTCTTAAGGTATGATTCATTTTTGACCATCACTCCTCGCAATTAAATATCATATATAACTTATTATAACATGCCATATCCATCAAACTTCCATCAAAAAAGCTCCAAAATCACCTGCTTTAAAATATTTTTTATATTTTTTCAAAAAACAACGGATACCCTGAAATATACAGTGTATCCGTTGGCTTTAAACAATATTCTTTTATTCTGAAAAAACACAAAGCACATTAATTCCGAATCAAGGTTTGACTTGCTGTTATAATCCATAGTTTCGCTGTCCTGTCAAATTCTAACCGAAATGATACAGCGTAAGAATCAGAGCTACAATTAATGCGATGTACGCTATATGATTCCATTTTTGGTCGACAAGCAAGCCGATGAATTCACGCAGAAAAGCATTGAAGTAAAAATACGGTTTTGTTTTTGCTGAAATGCCCTTCGCCTCAAAGCCGTTTTTGCGGGCGAGAATATATCCGCGGAAAACATGATAGTTGGTCGTGGCAAAGGCAACCTTTTTGTTTTCAATCGCGCCGCCGTGGTCTTCGATGACTTTTTTGGAAAACTGCATATTCTGCATGGTGTTCACGCTTTTGTCCTCGAGAATAATCTGCTCCGGCGGAACGCCTATACCGAGCAGATAGTTTTTCATTGCTTCGCTTTCGGATATCACTTCATCGTCGCCTTGACCTCCCGAGGGAACATACACGGCGTGCTTACCGGTTTGCTCGTATTGCTTCTTCCCGAACGCAACGGCGCTGTCAACGCGCCCTTTCAAGAGCGGCGTCAATCCTCCGTCCTTCCTGATTCCGCATCCGAGGATGATGATATAATCGCGGTCAAGCACAGGAGTGTATTTCGTAGCAAGATATGTACACGCGACGGTTGACAGGAGCATACACTCAAAGTACGCAATCAAATAAATCAGAATCAGACGGACAGCTTCGGGATATTGTATTTTCCAAAGCATAAACAGGTAGCCTGAGCCCAGCGTGAGAACCATTCCGGCAAACCACAGAATCGCAAAAATGATTCCGAGCGTATTGACGGGTCTTCTTCCTTCGTTTCGCATCAGCCATATGTTGCTGACGGCAAGCATTACAGAAATGACGAGCATAACCGGAGTCAATCCGAAAAGGAAAAGGAGTCCTGTTTCGGTTATCATCATTAACAGCGTGCTGACCGAATCAATAAAGTTGTTAAGCAGCCTGTAGAGGATATACGCAAACATCACTAAATTATAGAGTCCGATACCGCCGCAGGCAATCATCGGATAGGAAAAATCGCCCTTTTTCCTATAGTCATTAAACATCCACAGCATAATAAACTGGATGACAAAAAGCACTGCAAGCGCAGCGTAAACGATGTACTGAAATCCGTTGAACTTCATATTGCCGTCTGTGTAGTCAAACAGAGTGCCTAAGAAATTCACCTCAAAGGTTCTTTCGAGCATCGGTATGACGTCGTCCCCGTACTCATAGCTGATATTTACGGCTGTCTTTCCGGGGTTCAGCGCTTCAAACTCGACGACAATCTCCTCGTTTTCCATTCGGACGTCCGTCATGCGCACAACATTCTCGTCACTCAGCCTGATCTCAGTTTGCGGCAATGTATCCGTTCCCAAAAATGTATTGGTATGAAGTGTATACCGGCTTCCTACGGCAAGCACAACTGCAACAGAAGATATGATTGCCAACGCTATACAAACCCATAGTATCAGTAGTTTTTTTCTCATGTCTTAGTCTATCCTTTTAATACAGATTATTGTTTTTGTTTCTACCGTATCCATTTGTGCGCTGAGATCGGCGTATCATAACCCCAATCCTCTTTGGCGGTAGTCACAAGAATAAAATTGTTTTTTCTCAACACAGCGGCCGAGGCTTTGTTCTCAACCATTGAGCTTGCCGTGATGATCTCGATATCCGCTTCGTCATTGAGATAGCTTATCATCAAGCCAAGGGCTTTTTTTGCGATGCCCTTGCCCCACCAGCGTTTGATAAGCCTGTATCCGACGCTGATTTTGTGGATATCATCTCTGTATCCGTACATTTCGGCAAGCCCGCAGAACGCACCGTCCCGGAAGATTCCGAGAATGATCGACTCTTTCAGTCCTTCGTCATACATCCGGCAAATCACTTCCTCTGTATTTTCATACTTCTTTTCAAATAAAAAGGTCGGCAAATATCGGTACACTTCATTGTCTTCCGTCAGTTCCTTCAGGGAGCACGCGTCCCCGATATTCAGCGGTCTCAATGTGATCCCGTCACCCGTAAGGGTCGGCAGTTCGGAAAAAAGCTTCTTTTCATCATTCTGTTCTCCTTATTTCTATTATTATACCACAAACATGATGAAATGTCATTACCGGATTTACAAATATCTGTATGACTGCAATCTCTCTGCTTCTCCGATAAAGCAGAGGGACAATGATTGTCATGCAAAAAACGCCATGCCGAAAACTTCTTCGACATGGCAGCAGTTTTTTGATGATAGGAGCTTATTGTACGGAAACGTATTACGCTCAGTCTTCGGGATAGCAGAACTGATAGCCTGAGTAATAGGTCACGGTATCTGTGCTGTCATTATTGGTTACCGGCTGAACAACGATAACCCAAGCCTTCACGCCGTCGGGAGAATAACCCTTTGCGGCACTGACAATGGTTGCACCTGAGCCTGCCTGCTGTTTTACATTGGAAATAGCTGTCTGCTCGTCAATATAGCCGTCAGAGTCATCAGAGCTGTCAGAATCATTATTTCCGGAGGCTTCTGCGGGATAGCAGAACTGATAGCCTGAGTAATAGGTCACGGTATCTGTACTGTCATTATTGGTTACGGGCTGAACAACGATAACCCAAGCCTTTACGCCGTCGGGAGCATAACCCTTTGTAGAGCTGATAATGGTCGCGCCGGAGCCTGCCTGTTGCTTAACATTGGCAATAGCTGTCTGCTGGTCAATATATCCGTCATCGGACTGTGAACTGCCGTTATCAGAGCCGCTGCTCTCGGCAGATTGCGAGTTCTGATCGCCCTGAGCCTGATTTGCGTTGCTGCTTTGTCCGGTGGAACCGGTTGTTTTGGCAACAGTTGTTGCCGCGCTGTTGGATTCTTTATTATCCTCACCGCAGCCCGTAAGCATAGCGGCAGTTGCACTTGTGATCAAAGCGGCAAATATGATCGCGAGCGACTTTTTGATTGTCTGTTTCATGATTTTTCCTCCGTTTCATTACCTTTTCCAGTAAATTATATTTTAACTTGAATTAAAAAACAATCCTTAATATGATTAAACAGAAACAAACAATAAAGAGTTTTTTTGTGGATTTTTCGCAGAGTTATTTGCTTGATACGCTTTTTTCTTTTGTGTTATTCTTCCATTTCCTGTAAAATCCCGCTAAGATCGCGCCGGAGATATTATGCCATACGGAAAAGATCGCACCGGGAACAGTCGCCATTGCAAGATTCGGGAACGCCGTACCCGCAAGGCTTGTGGCAAGCCCGGAGTTTTGCATACCGATTTCGATCGACAGCGCCTTTGTTTTTTCCGGAGGCAATCTGAGGAGCTTGCCCAATCCGAAGCCGCAGGCATAGCCGAGCAGGTTATGAAGAATGACAACGGCAAGTACCAGAGCGCCGCTTGTGTAGATTTTCTCTGCGTTATGCGATACAACAGCGGCGACGATAAGACAAATCGCGACGGTTGAAACCATTGGAAGCACGGTGACCACTTTCTCAGTGATTTTGCCGAAGAAATGGTTGATGACAAAGCCGAGAGCGATCGGAATAATAATCACCTGGATTATGCTCCAAAACATCGCCCAAACATCCACACTGACGGTCGTTTGCAGCAGCAGCCAAGTGATCGCGGGAGTGAGAAGCGGTGCGAGCAAAGTGTTCACGCTCGTCATTCCCACAGACAGTGCAACGTCACCCTTTGACAAGTAAGTCATCACGTTGCTCGCCGTGCCGCCCGGGCAGGTTCCGACAAGCACCACACCTGCGGTAAGCGCAGGGTCAAGCCCGAAAATCCGGCTCAATCCGAACGCCAGAGCAGGCATAATAATGAACTGCGCCGCGCAGCCGATGATAATATCCTTCGGTCTTTTGAAAATCAGCGCAAAATCCTTCGGCTTCATGGTAAGTCCCATGCCGAACATCACAATCATCAGAAGATAGTTGATCCAAGAGGTATTTATCCACAGCGACGACTGCGGCACAAACAGTGCGAGCGCGGCTACCGCCAGAACAATTAATGCCATGTATTTTCCGATTATTTCGCTTATTTTTTCAATTACTTTCATAAAATCACCTTTTCCTTTTTTTGCGCTGAGATTAAAGCTTCTTTTTTATATTACACCGCGTCCTTTTCAGCAGGCAAGACACGATCAAGAATGATGGCTATTACAAATACAACGGCAACACAGTTTTCAGCAAAAACTGTTTTTACTATATCAGGGAAAATATCAAATATCCCGGGGACTTGTGTAAATCCCAAACCCAAACTCAAAGAAAAAGCCTCAGTTGCTTCATATTTGCCGATACGGCTCAAAATCGGTGCGTAAAGCACAAACTTTCCATTATAAAACCGGGCGTGAAGCCGTTACCGCACCCATGCTCCGGCCGAGGAGATCCATTTTGTCCTGTCCGCTTTCGGATAATGTTTTTCCTCATTGAAAGAATTCTGTAAATAATCATACACGATTAACCTGAAAATTTCAATATCTGTACATCAGAAAAATGAACGGAAACCGGAATATTCTTTCAACAAGCAGGGTATCTCCACCTGCTTCGCCCGTGATGAACAGGTGGAACCTGCCGCGAAACAGGCGCGCCTTCCTCTTGGCGGAGGAGGTTGTGTTTTACCAATTACGATTTTGTAATTTTCCAATAAAGATACTAAAACCTCCTAGTCTGTGATACAATACACCTGTTTGATTTTTCTTGGAGGTTTTGGAAATGGAAAACAAAAAGACCTGCGCCGACTGCATCAACCTTGGCCGAGAGGTTTACTGCATGAAGTGCAAAAGACTCAAAAACGGATACAAGGATTTGTTTGTAGACGCGGCTCCCGTGAAATCAAAGCCGCCGATAGCGAGTAAAAAGTAAACGGAAGCAGAAGGTATTTTGCTATACCCTCTGCTTCCTTTCTTATTATATATCTGTATAAATGACACAGGCAACTACGACGAGCAGGCAGAAATCATGCTCGACAGGTTTATCTCCCAGCTGAACACCGGGTGAAAAATCCAACCCAGACGACCGATGAGGAGATTGCGAGTATGAATTATCTGTACGCTTATCAGCTTTTGGAACGTGCCTTCTTTACTGCGCGTTTATTCTCGTACATATTTATATCTGCATGATGTAAGACGTTGTCAACAGAATCATATTCTTGCGGGTCATATTCCGCCATTCCGATCGCCATATCCACCTTGTCCCATTCATTTTCGGCAGAAGCGCATATTTCAGCCTCGCTTTTCTTGAAACGTTCTATCAGTTCATTTCTGTTCTGAAAATCCTCGTTCTGCAAAATTACAGCGAATTCATCTCCGCCGATCCTGAATACGGGACTGTTTTTGTACACGCGGCAGACCAGTTGGCTGGATGTCTGCAGGTAAATATCGCCCTTATCATGACCGTACTGATCGTTGATTGGTTTGAGGTCGTTACAATCAAGCATCACGATCGCGAAATCAAACTGCTCTCCGTCATCAAGTCGTTTTTGGATTTGCTGCAGACTCTCGTCAAAACCGCCCTTGTTATGCAAAGATGTGAGCGCGTCAACATAGACGAGTTTGTTAAGACTTTCTACCTTATGATTGCTTTTTTCTACTTCTTTTTTGGCTCGAATTATTCTATGCTGCGTAACAATAATTAATACAAACGCCGCGATCACAACGACTACCGCGATAGCAACAGCCGGATTATCCTGAATAAAATCGATCAGAGTGGGTTTAGCTTCTTCTGCGGAATAGTATGACAACGCAGCGTTGATATTGGCTTTGCTGACGATATTGGTAGTTCTCGTAAGGATAGAATACAGTTCCGTGTTGCCTTCGACGACCGCAATGTAATAATCCAAGATCTCTCCGGTAGCTAATGCGGTCAGGTTCAGCTTTTCAATCTGCTTTGCCAGTTTGTTGTAATAATAGTTGCTTATCAGAAAACAGTCGGCTTCTTTGTCCGCCACCGCTTTGAGGCAGGACTGCGTATCCGGGTATCCATCCCATTTCCAGTTCGGAAAATGATCCATCATGACTGCTTTATAGTTCGGATCGCCCTCTATCACAGCGGCATGGTTGACTGCCTGCTGTAAAAACGTATTTTGATTCGGCTTACGAACGACCGCGTAAATCTCTGAGGAAATAATCGACGGCGTCAAAACGATATTCAATGCCTCAACGTCGGAGGTGCTCAGATTAGAAGGAAACATACAGTCAACTTCACCGTTCTCAAGCGCCTGTATCAAATCAGCCGCACAAGGATAAGCGACAGGCTCAAAGACAAGCTCAGCGTTTTCAAAACATTTCGAAGCATCGTCCAGATAGTCCTTCAAAGCACCTGTCAATTCACCGGTTTTTTTATCCTCAGCGCAAAACGGCAAATTGTTGTCCTGATATCCGATTCGGATTTTTCCGTGACCGGAAAGCCACTCTTTTTCCGTGGAGCTTAAAAAAAGATTCGCGCCGGAGGTACTGATATATTTCTTTTTCATATCCTGATTATAATAGGGGTTTTCATCCATAATGCGGCTCATCGCGGCATTCAGATCCTCCAGCAAATCAGGGCGGTCTTTGTTGATCGCAAAGTAATAGTCCGATGAACCGATCTTGACAACCGGCACGGTGATATCAGCTGCACCGTAGCCGTCTATCGACACAAAGGCGTCCAGTTCACCTTTGCGCACCATTTCAAATGACTCATCTTCGGAACAGGTCGCTTCAAACAACTCAGACTCAATATTGTTTGACTTTTCCCAATCCTGATACATCTTTTCCTGTAAGCTGCCTTTATTCGCGCCGACCTTTTTTCCGTCAAAATAGGAATAGTCGTCCGGAATATAGTCTTTGTTATCCGGAGAGATAAAAATGTAGTAATCCTCCTCTCCCATAGGCAAGTGAGGAAACAGCATATTCTCTGACCGCTCTTCCGTGTAGGAAACGTCGCTCAACATATCAATCTCTCCGTCGATGAGCATCTGCAGCAGATTCGGCCAGCTGTCCTCTACATACTCGTAGTTCCATCCGGTATAGGCGGCGAGTTTCGCCTGGTATTCATAGGCATGACCGGAGCGTCTGCCGTACTGATCTATCATACTGACAGGAGCATCGTACCATCCAACACGGACAGTTTTTTCTTTCTCTTCCGCATTCGCGGCAATCGGCAACAGGCAGACACAAATCATCACGAAGCAAAGCAAGAGAGCGGCAAATCGTTTGATATATGTAAGGTTCTTTTTCATATTATTCCACCATCTCGTGTATTGCATAATGTGATACAGCAACTAAATGTAGGAGACTATGTATCGGAGTTTCTGAAAATGATAACAAATTCAGACTAATTATATTATATTTTACCATAATATTTCATCATTTGCAATAACAAAATAGATAAATTAATAGATTTTTTTGTCCTGTGACCGCAAACTCCTCCCGGTGAACGCAGGCTCCGTTTTTGACTGCTCAGCGACCTGGCGTATTGACTGTTCTGCAAATCCTTGAAGAATATACAAAGCAAATAAAACGACCTCCGATGCGGTGTTGATCAAAAGCACCGTATCGGAGGTTTTCTTATTTTTCATAAACACGCTATCGACGTTTCTATATCAATACACCGTTGCAGTGGTCGATCTCGTGCTGAATTATCTGTGCCGTAAAGCCGCTGTAGGATTTGTTTTTCCATTGGAACTGATCGTCCTGATACTTCACTTTAATTGTTTTGTATCTTGTAGTTTTGCGAGGACTTCCCAAAAGCGACAGGCAGCCTTCCTCGGTTTCATACGGCGCGGCTTTTGAGACGATTTCGGGATTGTACATCACGGTGGGTTTTACGCCGTCGATAAAGGCGATGATTCTGACTGTCTTGCCGATCATATTTGCCGCCATACCCACGCAGGTTTCGCGGTGTGCATTCAAGGTATCGAGCAGGTCGAACGCGATCAAACTATCGTCTTTTGTCGCGGGCTTTGACTTGATTCCCAAAAAGAACGGGTCGTGCATTAATTCTCTAACCATCAGTCTCTCGCTTTCTGCTTTTCAGCTTATCAAATATCAAGTTATACAACTTAATGAGCAGTCCCACCGCAACGGCGGCGATGATACTGCCCTCGCGCACACCCTTGAGCTTGCCGAGGAACACAAGGCAGATAACCGCTGACAAGGCGATATAGATAATATCAAAAAGTATTTTGATATTTTCGTACCGCTTGCCTGTTACCTCGCTGACAGCGCGGTTCATCGCTTCGCCCGGCAGCATTGCGACGCCGCCCTTGAGCTGCATCCAGATGCCGAACGCCAAAACAATACAGCCGACCGCCATATACAAAAGCTGTTCCGGATATCCGTTGACCGGAATATCCCTGATCAGCCAGCAGGACAGGTTAGTCAGATAACCGTAGACGAACGCAAGAATCGTCTGGATAACGATCTCAAGCGGCTTGCATTTCTTACGAAGCAATATCACCTGCACCGCTATCTGGATTACGCTCAGCACATTCAGCCACCCGCCGAAGCTCAGCAGACTGCTGACAAGCGACACCGAATAAGGCAGCGACGCGACGGGCGACGTGCCGAGTCCTGCTTTTGTCGAAAACGCGACGCCCATCGAGGCGATAAACAACCCTGTCAGGAATAAAATGTATTGCCAAATAATTATTTTGATTGTTCTTCTCATATACCGGTCACTTGTCTTTGTGGGCGTCCTGTTGATTTCCATGTCAGTATTTTGAAACAGCTGCTTTCGTTTTATCAATTTTTGATGACGGGCATAAACGCCTTGACAGCTTCTGTGGCATAGCCGCGCTTTGTGTATTTCGCTCCGATGTGACAGCCGATTTTCCAAACGCCGTCGCCGAGCCTATCTGTTTTCAATTCAAACATATTGTCATTTTCTTTTCTTTACTGAGTTAAGTATAGCATTTCTGCAATGAAAAACAACCTAATAAACAAACAAAAAAGAATGAGCCTGTCCTTCAATCCGGTCATTGTTTTTTCTCATCATCATGTCATTTTTTCGTGCTAAAAGAAAATCATAATTCCATCTTTTTCAGTTCATTGATGATTTCGTCGATATCATCCGATATTCTGTCGCTGTTGCCTGCAATATCGTCAAAGAGCCTGTCAAGGTTTTCCTCAAAGCTTTTCGGAAGCACACTGCAATTTTTCTTGCACAACTCTATCAGGCGTTTTTCTCCGGGGTGCGTCTGTCTGTTCACCGCGAACAGCACATCAAAATAAGATTCGAGAAACGCGGCGGTTCTGTGAACGATACTCACACGATCATTTCTTGAGCACGCTTTTTTGATTTGCAGGGAATATGCCGGCATAGCGGCATACAAAAGATTGGTATTTCTTTCAATGATATTATCGCGCAGCTGATCGGGATATGGAATATCGAACCGCTCTTTTGCTTTTTTCAGTCTGCCGTTTTTGTCACATATTATCCTACAGTTCAGAAGATTATGCCACATACAGGTGGTATATCCGTTATGCGCCTGAAACTTTTCCGCAACGTCGGAAACGCCTTCACAAAAACCGTCAAGATCACGATACAAAATATCAATATCAATATCGTTCTTTAACACACAGTTATCTTCGTGCTCCCAATATTGATTGCCGATCTCCATATATCCGCAGTATTTTTCAAGGATACAGCGTCTTGTTTCCTCGCTTATGGGTGAAGTAATGTATACATACACGTCATAATCTGATTTTTCATCATAACATTCGCCGGCTCTTGAACCGCCCAAAGCAATCGCTTCAACCTGTTCCAAATCCGCCAACTCACCGAATAGCTTATTGACCATCTTATTCGCCTTTCGTTTTTCAAAAGTTAGAATACCGTTATCGCGATTTGATTTCCATCGACCGCGACGACAAGCTCTTATATTATCCGTCGCACATCAGGCAGCCACGGATATTCTGCCAAAATGTTCGTTAATATTGTATTTCTGTTATTATCTATTAACTCAGCCAAATCCTTTTATTATCGAATTGCGTTCATATAATTTGTGAAATATGCCGCTTTATCCGCTTCAGTTACAAGCGTGACGTTGTAATCGAAATCATTTTTTACGCCGTCGTAGGTAAAGCCTTCCTTGTAAAAAATTACCTGCGAATAGGTTTAACCGTGCCGTCTATGGTATCGGCGGAACCTTTATATACAGGCGCGTCGCAGCCCGCTGTTTCCAATGCCGCAAGGGCGTTCTTGGTACTCTGTTCCAAATCGACATTGCCGACTAAAACGGTTACGCCGAGAATTTCAACATTCTCCTGCTTGGCGGCAAGAATAAGCGCGGAGACGTCGTCTGCTCCGGTGTCGGTGTCAATGATGATTTTCCTGTGTTCTCTCGAAACAGATTCTGTCTGTGCTGCGGTTGTGTCCTGTACGGCGGTGCCGCTTGGCGTTGTGCTCGTCTGATTGCCGCAAGCGCAAAGTGAAGCAGTCATCGCAATTGTCATTGACGCAGCAATAAAAGTTTTTAAGATACATTTCAAATTCACGATAAACCTCTTTTCTTCCATATCAAATGTGTATAGATAAGACTTCCTTAATATCATATCAGAAAACCCATCGCTTGTCTATCATTTTCTCATAAAACAGCGAGATCCAAATTTGGCTCGGTTCATCATAACCCTCGCGTACCTCCGGGACGGAGTGACGGAAAGCCGCCGCTTATTGAAAAAACTAAAAAGGGCTGTCGCAACTCGAAAAAGTCAGTGGCAGCCCCGTCATATTGAGTTAGTCTCGGTATTGATGGTGTATTTTACAAAGGTTATTCGATGCTGAGCAAGATTCCCTTCAACAGCTTAAATATTTTCGGAACGGAACCGAGAGTCAGCGTTTCTTTGGGAGTATGCACGTCTTTGATATCGGGACCGACGCAAATCATCATCAGGTCAGGATTATATACCGCATAGCTGCCGCACTCCAAGCCGGCATGGACGGCGATTATTTCATAATCTGTTCCGTTTTGCTCCCTGTAGACCTTTTTTGGGGTCATCCGCTATATGAGTATTATACCATATCTTGTGGAGGAATGATAGAGGATATTTGATATATTGTAGTTTTTCTCTGTCGGAGAGCTTTTTCAGCAGAGCCTATATAATCCCCTTGTTTATTGAAATGAAAACAGGGGGATTTTCGTATGTGCAAAACTCACAAAAACGGAACATAAAATTTGGATTGCACACTTGTTAATAATGTGATATGATAAAAAAGCCAACAATTACAAGTTAATACGTTATTCATACACCTTTATGTTTTGAATTCATGTGCGGGACAGTGTTTTTATTATCTGATAAAAACACTATGCTCTTGTTCAACTATCCCTGTGAGTATTTCTCGTTAGCGGTATAATTGTGATTGTTTGGCGACGATTCGGAGCTATGTGTTTTTTGGCGCGCGGCTTTTGGGTCGTGCGCTTTTTATTTTATCAAAATGTTAAGGAGGAAATAACATGAAGAAAATTACAGCTTGGGTTTTGATTTTTTGCGGTTTAATTGGCACGTTTTCCATGTCATCCTGTGGAAGTGGTAAAACGGATGAGACTGTCAGTAATGATACTATTGATAATGTCAGTAATGATACTGCTGAGACTGTCAGTGATGAAAGTATTAAAAATATGTTGACAGCTCATCATTGGAAGAGCAGAAGTTATGTTCTTGTTTTTTACGATAACGGAAGGTGGGAAGAAAAACCAATCGGAAAACAGTTAGCAGGCAATGGAAGAAGTACATGGGCTGTTAGGAACGGGAATCTTTACTTTGAACATTATGCCAGTATGGGATTATACACAGATTATGAAACACTTGAAATTAAATATGTTAGTGTTGATGAAAGCGACTTAGCTAAAGGTGTAGTGCCGTTAACAAAAGAGAATTTTTATGTTTCTGATAATTATTTAGTGTTCGGG
Organism: uncultured Ruminococcus sp.; assembly: GCA_902765625.1. Taxonomy (GTDB): domain Bacteria; phylum Bacillota; class Clostridia; order Oscillospirales; family Acutalibacteraceae; genus Ruminococcoides. Next base: position 15,065 of record CACXAO010000009.1, read on the forward strand.
ACAAGTAATCCTACTATTTATACGCCTGATGATTAACGGATTCTAAATTATGATAACGTTTCGTTTTGCGGAAAATAACAGTTTTATATGCTGATGACAATTAAAAAAACCTTCCTCCAACACCCGCGTTAGACCGCGCCGTTGAAGGAAGGTTTTCTTTTTAGCGATTTTTTAATAGGCGCCCTGCCCCGTCGTGGCAACGACGCTGCTTGAGCAGCCTTGCCGCGTTGAGCACGCAGATCACGCAAACGCCCGTGTCGGCTAAAACTGACATCCACATCTGCGCTATTCCAAAGAACGCGAGCACTATCACAGCTGCCTTTACCGCGAGGGCAAAGGTAATGTTTCCCCTGACGGTGCGCATCGTTCTTTTTGCGAGGCAGACGGCTTTCGGCAGGGCGGTCAAATCTCCCGACGCAAGCACCGTGTCGGCGGCTTCTATCGCGGCTTCCGCACCCAGACCCATTGCGATACCGCAGTCGCTACGGCTCAGCACGGGGGCGTCGTTTATGCCGTCACCGACAAAGCAGATGAGGTCGGCAAACTCACGAGGACTTTCAAACTGCTGACGAGCCATGTGAAAGATAATATCAGAGATCTGAACAAGCGTGTGTTTGTGGACGCACTGACCAGGGTGAAAAACAACGCCGCCTACGCCGCGGATCTTGATGAGCTGCAGGCACAAGCGGATAAAGAGGGTTCACAGATGCAGTTTGCGATCGGTATATTCGACTGTGATAATCTCAAGAAAATCAACGATATGTACGGTCACGATAAGGGAGACGAGTATATCAAGGCTGCCTGCCGTGTGATTTGTACCACCTTCCGCCACAGTCCGGTATACAGATTCGGAGGAGATGAATTTTCGGTCATTCTCCGTAATGAGGATTATCAGAACAGAGAAGCGCTGATCAGTCAGTTTGAAGAAACAGCGGCGTCAATCAACAGCTCGACCGAAGTTCAATGGGAACAGGTACATATCTCTATGGGCTTTGCGGATTATGATCCGCAGAATGACAGCGATGTGAACGACGTGATGCGCCGTGCCGATAAGATGATGTATGAAAACAAGCGCTTGAGAAAAAACACATGACAGCATTTTTAATAGTTTTGATACAGGATGCTTCTGATAAAGGTCTGCTTTAAAGCAATATCAACGGAAAGGACAGTGACGGAAATGAAAGCTTTGAAATATCGCAATGTTATCTTTACGATCGTGCTATGCCTGATAACATCACTGTGCTTTCCTGTACCGGTCTCTGCCGATACCGGTGAAAATCACGCTCAGGAGCTCAGAATAGGAGTTCCCGCTGATCGTTGTCCGGTGTTTTACATTGACTCAAATACGAACGACGTAGTTGGCATCGGAGTCGATCTTATGCGCTATGCCGCTCAAAAGGCAGGCTATACTGCTGCATTTATTCCCATAAAGGAAAGCAACCTGAAGGATGCGCTGGATAACAGCGAATATGACCTCCTCATGCCCTTTGGCAGCGCGATCAAAAGCACCGCCGGCACGCCGAGCATCGTGACCGATAACCTGATGGAAACACCCTTTACGCTTGTCACCGTCGGCAATCGCAAACCGTCTGATACGGAACACCTGAGAGTCGGCATGCTCAGCTCACAGAAAGGCGTTGCTGAAACCTTCACGCAGCTATACCCCGGCATGACGATACAAATGTATGAGACCATGCCCGAATGCGTCAACGCACTGCGGAACGACGAGGTGGACGCGCTGCTGCACAACTCCTATGTCTGGAGCTATATTCTGCAGAAGCCTTCTTATTCCGACCTGACGCAGCAGCCCTCCAACATGTTCTCAATGGACTTTCGTGCAGGCGCACCGGACACGCCCGAAGGCCGTATCTTAACTGAACGTATCAACAGCGGCATTGCCGAGCTGAGCGATACTCAGCGGATGGCGGTTATTCTGGATTATACCTCTCGGCGGCTATATCATTATGACTTTGCGGATTACCTATATATGTACAGCTTGTCGATCGTGCTGTCGTCACTGCTTTTCATCGCGCTGACGATCATTGCCGTCCAGAGAATACGTGCTGTCCGCAGGAAGCACGAGGAAAAATTGCGCTGGCTGACAGAGCACGACCCGCTGACGGGCACGCTCAGTCTGCAGGGCTTTAGAAGACGCGTGACCGAGCTGCTGCGCGAGCATCCGGATATCCCCTATCTGCTTGCCTATACCAATATCACGGATTTCAAATATATCAACGAGATTCTCGGCAGATCGGCAGGAGATGATTTGCTGCGGTTCTGGGCAAAAGAAACAGAAGCGACTCTCTCTGAATACGAAGCGATCGCACGGCTTGACAGCGATCATCTCGCAGTGCTGCGCCACATCGGCGGCGAAGAAAAAATACGCTACGATGACGAAGCGGTCATTGATTCCGTGCGCAGCTACTTTACCGACCGGGGCAAAGAGAACCGTGTTCAGGTGTGCGGCGGTGTATATATTCTTACGCCGGAGGACTACCGACTGTGTGATGTTGACCATATGCTTGACCTTGCCCGTGTCGCCGAACAGAGAGTGCGCAGCAGGAAAAAGGACGGATATGAATTCTACAATCCCGATCAGTGGGAAAAGGGTAAGCGCTCCGCCGACATCATCAGCCGGCTGTCCGCTGCCAAAGAGACCGGAGAGATACAGGTCTGGTACCAGCCGCAGATGGATGTCAGCACCGGAAGGATCATCGGTGCCGAAGCGCTTTGCCGTTGGAACCACGCTAAGCTCGGATGGATCAGTCCAGCTGAATTTATCCCGATACTCGAGGAAGCCGGTCTGATATTTGAGCTTGATTTCTATATCTGGAAAAAGGTTTGCAGTGATCTTCAAAAATGGAACAGGCAGGGGCTGCACAGAACGGTTTCAGTTAACCTGTCCAGATCAGACATAACAGATGAAAGGGATATTTCCGGCTGCTTCTGTGATCTGATAAAGGTCTACGGTATTACAACCGATCAGCTTCACATTGAGATAACCGAAACCGCCTTTGCAGAGAATCCTACCCTTTTGATCAGCACTACCGAAAGGCTGCGTAACGCCGGTTTTTCGGTAGAAATGGACGATTTCGGCAGCGGATATTCTTCACTGCATATGCTGAAGGAGGTGCCGGTGGATCGCATCAAGCTTGACCTGCGATTCCTGACGAAAACCGGCGATCCCGAAAAGAGCCGGATCATTACCAGCTACATGGTACAAATGGTCAGCTCGCTCGGCATGATAATTTTAGCCGAGGGCGTTGAATCCGGTGAACAGGCGGAGTTTCTTAAAAACAAGGGCTGCTCCGAAATGCAGGGTTATTATTTCCACAAGCCCATGCCGGTTGAGGATTTTGAAAAGCTCATTCATGCTGAGAAAGAGCAGGCTCCCAAGGAAGGAACAAAATAAATACCGCGAAGAGCTGTAAGTTCCTCGGGTTTGGTTTTCCTTGGTATTCTCCAAGGCAACACAGAAATTTTTCAGGAGCTTACAAAGCCTGATTAACGTCAAAAACCTCCGTTTTGGAATATCCGAACGGAGGTTGAATTGTTTATATTTTGAGCATTCAGAGCAACAATGCTGACGTGTAATATTTCAGGTCACAGCTTTTGGTAAAAATGATACTGCAGCGCGTTGACTCATATTTGGACGCATAGTTTTATCGGATAATGATGGACAAACTGCGTCTTTTCTGCTATGATGAATTATAGAATTATTCCTTCGACGATTTTGGCAGTTAAGTGTTTCCGGGTACTGCCTGACAGTCGCAAGAGAGATACAAGGAGGCATACAACCATGCGAAAAACCGTAAACCATCATTTTATCTGTATGAAAGCCATTGCGGCGTCGCTTTCGGTGATTACTGCATTTTCAGTTATTACAACGTCGATGGGCGCTGCTTTTGCCGCGGACGCCCTTCCCGAAAAGTATGATTCCCGGGATTACGGATATATCACTCCCGTTAAAAATCAAGGCTCCTACGGTACCTGCTGGGCGCACGGAATCATTGCCTCCTGTGAGGCGAGCTTGATTAAAAACAACGGATATCCCTCAGATCTGGATTTGTCCGAGTTTCATCTGGCGTACAGCGCAAGACATAAAATGTATGACCGTCTGGGCCTGTATGACACCGAGATCAAGAATGACTTTTTGCAGGAATACATGACGGACGGCGGTAATGACGGCTTTGCTTCAATTACGCTGGCAGGCTGGAACGGATTGGTTGAGGACAATGCGCATCAGGGACAGTTTTCTTCATCAAAGTTTGACCTCAACGGTCTCAATCAGCTTGATTTCGCGAGCAAGGACCTGCTCTACTGTATGAACGCCGCGCACGTGACGGACTATTACTCCGTAAAGTCAAATGACATCAGTAAAATGAAGGAGTATATTATGCGCTACGGCGCCGGCACCATATCTCTGTTCAGCAACAAGCAGTTTCTGGATAATCAAAAAGGAATATGGTTATATACAGAGGACTCCTTTGTAAAAAGCAACGGACACATGGTTTCGGTTGTCGGCTGGGATGACACGATTCCCGCCGAGGAGCTGGGCGTCAACGGCGTTTATCCCCATCAGGACGGCGCGTTCATCATAAAAAACAGCTGGGGAACCGGCTACGGGCAGGACGGATACTATTATGTGCCGTATGAACCGTTTATGCTAAGCAGCACCTCCATGTTTTACGCGTTGGACAAAGCTGACAATTATACATATAACTACGGTTACGACGATACGCAATCGCAAATGGTTTACTCTGATCCGCAGCAGTCCGACTCGGCGTCCGCAGCAAACGTATTTACCGCGACAAGCGATGATGAAACGCTGGAGGCAGTTTCATTCTTTCCCGAAAACACTTCCCTGCGTTATAACATTAAGGTCTACACCGACGTTCCCGAAAGCCCGTCGTTTCCTGAGCCCGGCACGCTGCGTGCCGAAGTTACGGGAGAAACTCAGGAAAAGGGCTACCGCACAGTGCGGCTGCCCCAATCTGTCGGTCTTCGGGCAGGCGAGCGTTTCGCTATTGTCGTAACGCTCACCTCTTTGGACGGAAAGCCCGCATTGTTTGCAGGAAACCACATTTCAAACGAAAGCCATTCAGGAGTAAAACGTGGCGAAAGCTATTTTTATACCGTGCAGGACGGTTGGCTGGACGTCTGTGACCGAAAAAATATTTCCGGGAATATGAGAATTAAGGCGTTTACAAATTCACCGTCCGCGCCGGCACTGACAGAGCCTGACGATTACGAAAGCTGCAGCGGAAAATCCAAAGAAGAGCTGACGGCTGATTTAGAGGCTGAATGGAACCGTTTGCATATGATTTTCAGAGACAGCTGGAACTACAATTCCGACGATGCCGAAAAAATATTTGCCTACAGCAACATTTATTATTCAATCCAGCAGAACGCGGATCAGTTTACCGCTTCGGAAATTTTCGCGACGGGATCAAACCTTAAAAATCTTATTGACTCGGTTCGCACAGCCAATCCAACGCAGTTTTTATTAAAATATAATACTATAGCCAATAAAATATCAAATCGTCCGTATTACGAAAGCATACCGCAATATCAGGATTATATGCGTGAATACCAAGAGATCGTTAAGATGGCGGAGCGCAGGGAAATTAAGGACAGCAATGTCGATGAAGTGACAGAGAGACTCGGACAGTCGTTTCTGAAGCTGCTGCGGTATTTGACAGACAACGGGCACGGCTCATCAGGCTTGCAGCGTTTCGGAGATATAAATAACGATCAGGTTATCGATATCAACGACGCAACTCAGCTTCAGCGAATAATTGCCGAATCTGACAAGTTCGATTTCTTCTCGACCAATAACTCGGATGTCAACGGAGACTACAACCGGGATATTCAGGACGTAACCTGCATTCAAAAGCTGATTGCTCAACTGAGCGATCACCTGCCTGTTTACGACAAGGATTTTTACATAAAAGATGAGTATACTGCCGATTCTGACCGTGAGGAACTGACAGCGTATCTTCGCGGTGCGTTGGACGAACGCGCAGAGTGGAAGAGCTTTGAACCTTCTATTCGCGGCGAATATGACGAGCTTATGAAAAAAGCCGTCTATGACGCAGCCGATACCGCGATTGAAGAAGCGGACAAACTTTCGCCTGCCGTTCTGCTTTACTACACACGACACCTGCTTTACACGATACCCGCAAATAATTAAGGGCTGCCACTCTAAACCGCAAATTGCCTTGTCAGTGATCTGATTTCGTATGCAGCGCCTGCATCTTATGCGGCACAGCATTGAAATATGATGATAAAAAATATGGGAAATCTGATATAAAAAACGGCTGATGTAATCGTTCCGGATTACATCAGCCGTTATTTTTGTCAATCAGCGCTTAACAACAAGACAATCTGAAACAATCAACCCCTCAGCTGCCTTATGTTTTCACGCAGAAGACTCGATTTTGCTGTCTTAAGCGGCAGGCTGACCTGTTCTTCCCGTGCCGGTTGTAAATTCAGCGATGTACTTCTGAATGCAGGTAACGTCGAGAACAGATACTCTGCCGTCGCCGTTGACGTCCGCGACGTCCGCAATGAAGCGGGGTGTACCTGTGGGCATATTGATTGAGTATTACTGAACCGCGGTAGCGTCGTCAACGGTAATCGAGCCGTCGCCGTCAACATCGCCCCACACGGCAGGATTATTGTAGAAATCGTCGATCATCTTTGTAATGCTCGGTATGTCGTACATATTGCTGAAATGCTTGACTTCCTGACCGACTTCTTCGTCGTAAACCATATCAACAAGATAATAGTCGGGCGCCGCGCCCTTGTCAACTATTGCTCCCGAGTCTGTAATCAGCTTGGTTGATGACGAAATGCCGTATGTGAGGGTTGCCGGAGTGTAGCGGACATTGAGAGCACATTCACCGCCGCCGCTGGTCTCGCCGAGGATCGGGATTCCGTATTCCTTTGCGAGAACGGGAAGCAGATTTCCGCTGGAGAAGGATCTGCCCGACGTGAGAACGGCGAAGTTGAAGTCGTAAACGACCTCCTTGTCCGCGTCGTCAAATTTTCCGTCAAGGTTCAGATCCAGCTCAGAGGGCACAGCTAAAACGTTATTCGTTGTTGTATTGGTCATTTTCATCTCATACACATTGGAGTGCATCTGGCTGTTGATCATGATTTGGAGAATATACGCGAGTACGGCCGAGCTGCCGCCGGTGTTGGTGGAATCGTCGATAATAAAGGTTTTGATTCCGTTTTCCTTTGCGTAATCGAGCGACCATTTGAACGAACTAACCGCCTCTTTTACATAATTGTTAAAAACAAATACAAGGGTATCGCCTTCTCTGACGCAGTAAATCGTGTCGTTCTCCCAGCTGTTGACCTTTTCGTACTGAGCGTATTTTTCCGCTCTCTGCGGTTTGAGCCTGAATTCATATATTATATTGTCACCGTTCATATTCAAAGCAAAAATGCGTTTGACAATCTGTTCGTTTTCAGGGTCAGTCATAAAGTCTGCCCACGCTTTTCCGAGAACGGTATCGGATCCGTATAAGTTAGATTCATAGTTAAGCGCAGTGTGACCGCCGTCAAAAAAATACCCCTGCATAATCGACAAGCCTGCCATATAGTCGATCTTGCTGTCGGATAGCAGCAACTCCTTTACCATTCTTGTTTCGTCGTTGTAGGTATCGAGCGTTTTGTCAAGGCCCAGTTCATTGATGCTTGCGGACATTTTTGACTTATACGGCTTTCCGTACAGGGTGTCCATGACAAAGCAAAGCTCTCTGTAGTCATAGTCGATCAGGCTCTTGTCGCGTTCAACGGTGGCAAAATATTTGCTTTTGTCAAAATATATTTCCGAGCCGTAGGTGTGGGTGTAGTAAATGCTGCCGTCATAGTACTCGCCTGCATTGTAGGTTGCGTTGAAAAAATCCGCAATGGTGGGCAGCGGAAGGTAAATCTCTCCGTCAACCTCCGCTGCGTCGATCTGATACTTCGAAAGCTCAAAGGTGACTCCTTTGGTCTCGCTCAGAAAACGGGTTGGGTGTTCCTTAACAAAATCCATTTGCAAGCTGCTGCCGGCTTGGTCGGTATCGTTGCCACAGAAGTTTTCGTAGATGTCAAAGGAAACCGTATCGGCGTCGGGGTCAAGCGTCATATTCTCGCCCGTGGCTTTTTTGACGGTAAAGGTGCCGTCAGAATTCCTGACCTCCTCAAAACCGACGGTGTAGAGGTTTTTGAGGTAGTCCACGGGGTTTATGTAGGGTACAGACGGCTCGTCCTCAAAAAACACACATTCGGTCATCCCGCTTTTTTCCATGCTGTAGAAATAAGTCGGAACATTCTATTTTTCATAGTCCGTGCGTTCAGCCGCGGAAGCAGCGGCAGTGGCAAGGCTTGAGAACGTCATCACCGTTGCCAGCGTCAGACAAATGGCGGGTATTGTTTTTTTCATTTTGCGCAACTCCTTTTTTAAATTAATATTAAACTATGTTTTCAAGGCCAGCACCTGTTCAGAGTAGCCAGAGATACTGTATCATTATTCTTAGAGCGATCATATTTTTCTTATTTCACTCAGAATGCCTGATAAAACAAGATTCAGAGGCATTTTAAATCATAACAAGCGAATAAGCCACACTTCTTTTTTGATTATACCATATCTTGTATGTCCGTTGTCCAAAAATACAAGTAAAAATTTAATTTCTGTATTTTGCCCAACTGAAAGGGATAAATTTGGCTAATAATAACAAAAACTCAGATGACAGACGCTGCGACTGTCACCTGAGTCATTTGTTTATATGATGTAACTTTGGTTTTTTGATGCGGATTTCCGACAACGCTCTCCCCGCAGAATGTCATCGGGTCGAGGTGCTCATATGAAATACGGCGGTAAACCGCGCCGATGCGTTGCTTAAGACCCCTCTCAAGAAACTGAAATTCGCTGTATTTGATGATACGCGGAATCAGCTATCTCACGTTAAATTAAAAATCCGGCTGCTGACCGTCGTGCACCTTCCACATACACTCGGTAATGGCAAAATCAGTAAATTTTGCTGTGAACGATGAATCTTCGGGTGAACAAGCATATATTCCGAACCGTATTTTTCCATTTCCCTTATGCAAATGACAAATCCTCATCTGCCGGAAGTGCATGCCATCCTCGGAACACTCAATACAGTAATCGTCCTCACGACGGCTTAGTCGATACCACATCGTTTTTACGGTTGATGGGATTTCCGTCGTTGCCCAGTCAGAATATCCGTAATTGGTGACCACAGATCCAAGGTGCTGAAAAACATCGTTCTCATATTCAACCGAAGCCTTGAGCCAGTTTTCTGCATCAAGATATAACACAATTCCACACTGGTCAAAGCGATGATGACTGTTCTCAAAATCCGTCTTTACAACGAAAGAAAAGAATTTCTCGTCCGTTTCCAATTGCAGCACCGGTGCATTATCGTTTTGAAAATGGTAATAAGTTCTCTGCCACAAATCTGTATGAGCATCGGTTGTGATAAGAATTCTGTTTTCTGAAATCTCGTAGTTTTTGGGTTCTCTCGTCCATTTAAACTTATTTAATTCCATTTTTCTCTCCTTATTCTCAGATTTATCTTACTTTTTTTATCACCCAGATTCATTATGATTATACTATACACCATATCAGATATAATGTAAATTACTTTTTGAAGTATACATACTTGAACAGCCCGCAGCATTTGCTGAATGGCGTGCGAATTTCTTGTGCGGTGTTTTTATATGCGCAAATCAATCGTGGCGGTTGTATATTCGCTTTGATTCGGATATAATCAGTTCATAAATCAATGTCACAAAGGAGGATGGACTGTGACCGACAAGAATCTGACAAAAAGCACGCTGGTGTTCATCGGCTTTTTTTGCTTGCGGGCGTATGCAATGTGATGCTATTGACATCGCCGACGCAACACATCTTCAAATGTACCTCGCGGCATTTGACGGTATTGTATTGGGTAAACAATCCACATAAAATTCACAGCAAAAACGGGCACTCGATTTTTCGGGTGTCCTTAAAAATATCCGGACTTTCATAGTAAGCTGCGGTATTGTCTGATGCTTTGTATGAACAGAGCTAATGAACCTCGGCGAGCGCGGCGCGTTTTGCCGACTGTCAGGCTGATGGTTGACGCTGTGAGCAGCGAAAAAGATAGTCAGCAAATAAACTCATGTGAATTTGAAATCAATAATATATAAAGGGAACCTCTAAAACTAAACAGAAGGGCTGCCGCCAATCGAAAGATCAGGCGACAGCCTTTGGTTTTGATTGAATTATTCTACTATAGAATTATTATCCGAAGTGGTTAATAATCTCAGCAAGGAATTTTTGAATATTTGTCGCGTCGTCAATTGTAACTACGCCGTCGCAGTTCGTGTCGGCTGCAATGAGCTGATCAGGCGTAAGCTCAACCAGCTCCGCAACGAACTTCTGAATCATCGTTGCGTCATCGATAGTGACATTTCCGTCACCGTTAACATCGCCTATCGGGAGCTTACGTGCAACGCTCTTAAAGGTCGCCTTGTAGGTCGCTTCACCTGTTACCTTTGCAATTTCGGGAGACCAGCCCGTAAATTCATAGCTGTTCTGCGCGTCGGGCTTTTTGATTGGGGTTGTGCCCTTATATTCGGGCATTGTGCCGTAATCGACCTCACTCTGCTGCAGTACGGTGTTGTCCTCGTTGACAAAGGTGACGGTATATTTCCTGACTGTCCACTTCGCGTACAGCGTAATGTCGTCGGTCACTGAGGTGTTGAAATCATATGCCTTGGTGCACTCTTTATCCGTGAACCAGCCGCCGAAAATGTAGTGTTCTTCGGAAGGCGCGGCAGGTTCTGCTGCTTTCTTGCCGTAGTAAACATCCTGCGCCTTGACAGCTTTGCCGTGACCGTTCATATCGAAGGATACTACGGACGGCACTCCGAAAATAACGACGTCATGGGCATAGGTGCCGTCGGAGTTATAAATTGCTTGATACCCTTCAGGACTTACGTCGATATATCCGCCTTGGGGCTCAGAAATCACAGTTTTATCACCGAAAGAATAGCTTCCGGCAGCAAGGTAATCTTCCTCAAAATGTGCTTCGACTTTTTTGACGCCGTTTTCAACAGTCAAAGTGCCGGGTGCCATAAAGCAGCTGTATTTGCTTTTTCCAACCACTACGCCGGAACGGATGGTAATGTTCTCCGATGCGGAATAAGCGAACTCTTTTGCCGTAACGCTGAAATCTCCGTCAAGCGTCAGTGATTTTTGGCTTCCGAATCCATGCATTGCATTCACTGTCGTATGATAGCTGCCTTTAATCGTAAGGTCATCCTTGGAGTATATTTTTACCGTATAATCTGAAAAATATAGACTAATGGTATAGGAATCGGTTATTTCAGGCTCATCGAGCGTCAGCGTATGTGTTAATGCGTCGTAGCTTGCCTTGCCGTCACCGAAAATATCATTCCTGTTGAGAGCGGTGACGCGGGTGCTGCCCAGCCACAGGTCATACTCGGTACACGGCTCGATGACAATTTTTTTCTCTGAGATATTATTTCCGGAGATAGTATAACCGGCAGGAGTGGTCACAACCAGATTGTTTCCAAGCTCTATTCCATTTTTAGTCTTAGCTGAATAGTGGTATTGGGTGCCAAATATCAACATATTTACACTGTTATTTATTATGATTTTATTTCCGCTATGAACAGTCCCGTTGTTGAGACCATAAAGGTCAATGATTCCTGAATCAAAAATGACGTCATTATCCACATAGATCGCATAGCCGTATGACTTCAGGACAAAGTCGCCGGCGATCGTGACGGAACCGTACTCCACCTCAATGCAGCAGTTTCCTTCCATCCCCTGCATGAAGTATCTGCCTTTGAGCTTGAGATCCATATATTTGCAGTAAATCTTCGCTTCAAATTTCCAGTCGTCAATGTGAAGTCCGTCGATTTTGGGATTGTCAAGCGTAAGGGTGCAAGTCTCAGGATCGAATTTAGCCTTGCCGCCGTCACCGAGGATATCGTTTTTATTCGCATCGTTAACCTGTGTGCTGCCGAGCCAGAGGTTGTATTCCTGACCGACATTGGCGGGCACGCCTGTGTCTTTGCCGACAAGCTGCAGCTCGCTCAGCTGGAAGAGATCACCGCTGGGGATGGCGTTCACGGAAAAGCGGAACCATGAATATTCTTTATCAGCGGAACTGAACGAAAACGCATAGGGCTTGAAGTTTTCCGCGCCGAGGGTATCGTCGTTCGTCACCTCGATCAGAGTTGTCCAGTTCTCTCCGTCATTACTTGCTTCCAGCTTCCACGATACGGGATTTCGTGCGGGGTTATCCTTTGTATCGTTTGCGGTTGTCAGAATAACTCCCTCAGGCTTGACCACGTTCCTTGTGCTGAAATCCAGGGTTATCGGGAATTCCGTGGTGCCGACGCACCATTTGGTGTCTGTTTTTCCGTCGAGGAGGCACTCGCAGCCTTCGTTGTTAAAGCCCTTGTGTGACGCGGTAATGTCTCTGTAATTTTGATAGACCGCCGCGTCGGATTTGGATACCGTCACGTTTCCGGCGGGCATCGTCAGCGTCAGACTGCCGCCCTTCTGCGACAGAGTACCTGCGCTCGCCTTGTACAGAATACCGCTGTCGGACGCAGTGAGCGAAATATCCTCACCCTCCGCCGCGTAGAGCTTGCCGTCGTATTTGATACCCGTCGTACCGCTTAAGCTCAGGGACCCGTCGGACAGGGTCACGGTATAAGCGAGCTTGCCGAAATTTGTCCAGCTGCGCCATCCTGTGTTGTCTTTGTTCGGGTTCGTGTAATAGCAGTTAGGCAGAGTTGACGGTCTGGGGAAGCCGCGTCCGATCGGATGATCGGAGGAGCTGACGTCAAGGCAGTTTTCGAGCACGGGAGTTGAACCGTCGTCGCTCCAGCCCCAGATTGTACCTGCGGTCTCGGCGTTGTTGATGCTGCCGGAGAATACGCAGTTTTTGACTGTGGTCTTTGCAAGCTTGCCGCCGTGACCTACAAAGCCGCCGCAGTTTGCCGCGGAACAGGTGATTTCTGCGGCGACTGTACAGTTATCGATCAGATTATCTTCGCTGCCGTTGATGCCTCCGACCAGACCTGAGCAGTGAATGCTGCCGCTCAAGGTTCCTCCGGTTTTGAGATTGCGTATGGTCGCGCCCTCAATGCAGCTGAACGGAGCGCAATTTCTTTCGTCAGAGCTGATATCAAGAGTCAGGGTGTGTCCGTCGCCGTCAAAAACTCCCTTAAATGCGTTGCTGCCGGTACCGAGCATGGCGGTGACGGTGATATTCTCTGTCAGCATGAGGTGCTTGTCATTGGTATTGCCGCCGTTTGAAATATAGGCTGCGAGCTTGTTCCAGTCCGCTGTGGATTGGATCAGATAGGGAGCATCCGAGGTGCCGCTGCCGTTGAGGTCAAGCGTGCCCGGATCAACGGGCGTTGTTGTGGGCTGCGTCGTCGGAGGCTGCGTCGTCGGAGGCTCTGTGGTAGGAACAACCGGCGCATCATATTCAACCACAGCTTTCTTTACCGCGCCCGATGACAAGGCGATGGTGTACTTTTCCAAGCTTTTAATATAGGCAATAACGCCGCCTTCGGGCTCTGTAATCTTCTCTTTATCGCCCAGGGTGATCTCCTTTGCAAGGACAGGCACCGTTTTGCCTTCGAGCTCAACCTTTGTTACGCCGTTCTCGATCTTGAATGTATTGCCGACCGACACCGCTGCCGTGGAGTTGCCCTTTGCGGTGAGAGAACCGGAAGCAATGGTCAGATCGCTGCTGCAGTAGACTGCGTTATTTGAGGCGTTGAACGTGAAGTCTCCGTCAAGCTTAACGGAATTGTTCGAGAACAGTCCGTAGCTGACGTCTTCGTTCGCAGGAATATGATAGCTGCCGACAATGTTCAGATTGTCGCCGGATGTGATTTTTACGGTATAGCCCTCGAGCGTATTAGCGCCGGGGATCGTCGGATCGTTAAGAGTCAGAACCTTGGTGTTATCGTTGTAACTCGCTTTGCCGTCGCCGAAGATATCGTTGCAATTCTCGGAAGTGACTCGTTTTTCACCTAACCAGAGCGGATAATTCGTCACTTCCGTCGGCTCGGAGTATTCGATAACAATATGCTTGATAGTCTTGTTGTCGGTGTCGATAAAGTATTGGCTGTTTAACGTCTCTTCCTGAGCGAGACCCGCCCAATTATCAGGATAGGTGATCTTTTCTTTATCACCGATTTCAAAGCCCTTCGCGATAATCGGGATGGTTTGGCTGTCTGCGTCTACCTTGACGTTGTTTGGAATAATGATTTTGCCGTTATTGGAGAGAACGCCCGTGGTTTCGGAACCGACTACGGTAAGGGTGCCGGACGCAATGTTGATGTCCTTTTCCGCAATGGCAGAGGCTTGCTTTCCGTAAAATGTGAAGCTGCCGTCAAAAGTCAGCGCGCCTGCTGAGTAAACGCCGCCGTAGAGTGCATCCTCTCCCGCAAAGGTCTCGGTTTGGGGCATAGTATAGCTTCCCTTTACGGTCAGGTCGTCTTTGGAATATATTTTAAAGAACCTGGTGTTCGACGCCGGAGTGTTGCCGCCGGGGATATTCGGATTATTCAGTGTAAGAATTTTGGTCGCAGGGTCGTAGCTTACCTTGCCGTCGCCGTAGATATCGCTCTTATTGGCGGAGGTAACGCGCCTGTAGCCTACCCAGACGTCATAGTCGGTGATATTGCCGGGCTTGATCGTTACGTCGCGGGCAACGTCGGAAAAGTCCTCCAGAACAACATTGCCGTAGTATTCCTTGAAGAACGCGCCCTGAGGGGAGGTGATCCTGTTATTGTTCAGGGTCAGCGTATCAGCAAAAATGGAAGCGTCATTGCCCTTTGCCCTCACCTGAGTGATTCCGTCTGCAATTTCAATTCCGTAGCCCTCGCCGACGGAAAGACCGACGGAATCAGAATCGGTGCTGCCTATCGCGGTCAGGCTGCCGCCGTTGATGTTCATGGACATGTTCGCGGCAGCGCCGTCCTTCTTGCCGATAAAGGTAAAGTTGCCGTCAAAGGTCAGCGGACCGGTTGATTCGATACCGCACTTGGCTTTTGCGCCGGACATCGTGAAGCTGCCCCTGACCGTGACATTATCACTTCTGACAATGTAGATCAGAGCCTCGTTCGCGTACTTGGCTTCCGTGAGATTCGGGTTATTGAGCGTCAGCGTATTGGTATTCGGATCGTAGCTCGCCGTATTATTGCCCAGAATATTCCGGCAGTTGTCGGATGTTACCAATGTCGTGCCGACAACGATCTGATAGCTTGTTGCCGCGCCTGCAGCTGAGTCATCATCGATCTCTGCCGCGTTGACAGGGATAACGGTAAACAGGCTGAGCACCATGATAACCGATAGCAGGATGCTGAGCGATCGTTTGAACTATTGCATAAATATTCCTCCTTTTTGTTTGCAGAATATATTTTTACCATATTATAGCACAGTATGTTAATAATAATCAATGCTTTTAACGAACAAATAATAAAAATACTGTTGCCAACCGAAAAATTATACAACAGCATTTTCATTTCTAATCGATTTAATAAATATTGCCGAAAGCGTATGGTTTTCTAAATATTCCTTTTAAAATTTATTATCCGAGACGGTTTTGAAATATGGATTTCTCTTGTTAAACATTAAAAGCCTACAGGGGACTTGATAATACAATTGCGGTCTGCTATAATGATAATGGTTCATTTTTGTGAACGTTCCATAATTTCAATGCGTTAGGAGGAAAATTATGAAAAAGTTTTTATCCATCCTGCTTTCTGCGCTCTTGCTGACGTCCGCTCTGCCGGTGACGGCATTTGCTGCGGAAGCGGAAGAAACTGTGTCCGCTGCGGAGTCGGAGGCAGTCGGAACCGAAGCGCAGACCTACACCGACGGCGACTACTCCTTCATCATTTTGGATGACGGCACCGCACAGATCACAAAGTACGCCGGCAACGAAGCCGAGCTTACCGTTCCGGCTTATATCGGGGCGGCTGTTCCCGTCACTCAAATCGGCAGCGACGCCTTCAAGGAAAATGAAAGCATTAAAAAGCTGACGATTTCCGAGGGCATTACAACGATCGGCGGCTTTGCGTTTTACAAATGTCACGGCATTCAGGAGATCAGTTTTGCCTCTACCGTCACCGACATAGGCGGCTATGCCTTTAATGGATGTACGGGCTTAACTTCCGTTTTTCTTCCGCCTGCCGTAAAAACGACCGGTGACTACACCTTCGGCGGCTGCTCAAAGCTCAGCGAGATTTCGCTTTGCGAAGGTCTTGAAAAAATGGGCTATCACTTCCTTGCAGGCACCGCGGTTACGGGCATTTACATCCCGACTACCGTCACATCCTCGGACGAACCGTTCGCGCAGGCAGACAGCCTTGTCAGCTTCGCATTCGGCGCCGGCATCACGGCGATCCCCGACGATATGTTTGAGAAATGCAACACGATCTCTTCAATAACGATACCTTCAACCGTAGCAAAAATCGGTAAGGACGCCTTTGCGAATATGGGCGCGCTGGAGTCGATCGAGATACCCGACACCGTTACCGAGCTGGGAGCAAACGCGTTCAGCAAAAACAAAATTCTCGGCAGCGTTAAAATCGGCAGCGGTGTAACAAAGCTTCCGGACTTTCTGTTTGCCGGCTGTACGGGGCTTACTCAGATAGATGTTCCGGAAACCGTATCCGAATTCGGTTATGAGGTTTTCAACAACTGCACAAATCTTACCGGCGTTACCCTGCACGAGGGCTTGGTGAACTTCGGCAGCAAAGCCTTTGCCGGCAGCGGCATAACCGGGATCACAATTCCGGCCTCCGTAACTAAGGGCGACTTCCCGTTTGACGGCTGCTCACAGCTCAGGACTGTCAGTTTTGCGGACGGCGTAAACAAGCTTCTGACCGGTATGTTTTATAACTCGGGACTCGAAAGCGTCGTTATTCCGGAGGGCGTAACAACAGTGCCTAGTATGGCGTTCAACACCTGCGAAAGCCTGACCTCCGTCAGCTTTCCCTCAACGCTGAAAACGATCGGAGACACAGCGTTCATGCGCTGCACATCGCTTGAGGAGATCGATATTCCCTCAAATGTTGAGACGATTGCCGCCTCCGCGTTTTACCTTGACTCGGCGCTAAAGACCTGTACCCTTCACGAGGGACTCAAGAATATCGGCGACAGAGCCTTCCGCGACACGGCGATCACATCTGTTTATATTCCCAAATCACTGACCGACGTCAGCAATCCCTTCGGCTATTCGAATATCACCGACGTAACCTTTGCCGACGGTATCACTAAGCTGCCGAAAAGCTTGTTCAACGAAGCCTTTAAGCTCACCGATATTACGATTCCCGACACGGTGACTGCTATCGGCGACCGCTGCTTCTCGGCTACAAATATTGAGTCGATCGATATTCCCAACAATGTTACGTCGCTCGGTCAGAACGTCTTTTCCAACTGCGACAACCTCTATGCCGCAACAATCGGCGCAGGCGTTACAAGACTTCCGCTGGGCTGCTTCTCGGACTGCGATGTGCTGCAGAACGTCATTATCCCCGAGACAGTCACCTCAATGGAATACGGCGTGTTTTCCGGCTCGGGACTGTACTATCAGAAGCTGCCCGATAATATCAGGAGCATTCCGGGCGGCACCTTCAAAAACTGCAAAAACCTTATTGAGGTCGAGTGCTCGGACGAGCTCGAGAGCGTCGGCGACAGCTCCTTCAACGGCTGCATAAACCTCACGACGCTGACTACGGCTGCGAAGTCTCCGAGCTTCTACAGCAACTCCTTTGACAACTGCCCAAAATTTACGGATCCGAGATTCCGCGTCTTTGAGCCTGAAAACACCGGTATTGAATCGACCGCCAATATCGGCACGGATCATACGCTGGTTCACTTTACCTTTAAATATGACGTCCGCGACGACTGGAAGGCGGATACGACCATGCGCAGTCTTATTCTGAATCTCCCCAAGGAATTCGAGATCATCACCTCCTCGTTTACGGCGGAGGGCTTTGACAGCAGCGCGGTTGACGAGATGTTTGACAGATACCAGCCCGGTCAGGATATGTACATCGATATTTTAAACGCGCAGCCGACCGGCTCGCTTAGATTCTCGGCATATATGAACAGCTCAAGCGACGCTTACAGGAACGTTACAGCCAAGGTCGCGTTCTGGTATAAGAACGCGTGGTTTGACAAGCCGCTGGGCAACGTACAGTTCAATACATCAAAGCTCTCGATTTTCGCACCATCCAAGGTCACGGACAACAGCATTACCGTTTCGGGCTATACCGTGACCCCCGACAAGGACGTTACCGTCACGATAGCTCACCTCAACAAAGACGGCGAGGCAGTCGATACTGTAAGCTATAACGTCACCCCGAACGCATTCACCGGCAAATACACCTCCGAAAAGCTCCGTATCCTCCCCGAGGGCAAAACCGCAGCGGCTGAGGATAAGTTTGAGGTCCGGGCGGAATCGTACGGCAACAAAAGCGACGCTGTCAGCTTTACATATTTGCCCGGCGCCGTCACGGTAGCAAAAGCGTATGAGACGGTTAATATCGACAAATTTATTTCTCCCGAGAAAACCGAGAAGTATTTCGAGCTCAACTCGTCAAATTGTTATGATATCACGGGCGTTTTCACATACGGCTCATGCCCTGCCGTCGCGCTCAATCCCAAAAAGATGTACAGATTCAGAATCAGGCTCGACAACGACGAGAATATCTCAGAGGTCGTTCTGATGAGTCACAGGGGCGACGACTGGAAGTTTATGCAGCTGTATTACGACGCCGCGACCGATTTCTGGATCGGCGAGGGTTACTTCGACAACAACTCGCACGTGTACCCCGCAGGTCAGAATTATGTTCCCGGCGCGCTCAATCTCTTCTACTATTACGGCGAGCGCAAAGACACATACCGTTCGCACTATTACGGTAAAGCTAAGGATTCCGAAGCAGTCGGAGCAGGCTTCTATTACGACAACGAGGGCAAGCCGCACGGCGATTTCGGCAACCCCGGCGGAACGATTATGGGCTCTGTCGGAAAGGCGTTTATCCACGGAGTGACCGGCAAATGGAACCAGGTTCCCTCGGATGTAACCGTCGGCGGACTCAAGGCGCTCTGGCAGTGGGGCAACAAAAATGACAATCTGTTCAGAACCACACACCACGGCTACGCTATCGACGACTACGGCAATGTTGTATTTCCCGACGACAAGGCGGATATGCTCAACCGCAACGCCGAGAATGACGGCAGACAGTGCAACCTGATCGACCCGTCAGGTATCGTCTATGAGGCTGTCGAGGGTAACGTCATCGTCGGAGCTACCGCAACGCTCTATAAGCTCAACGAAGATAGCGGCGAGTGGGTAGAATGGAACGCCGCCGACTTTGAGCAGCAGAACCCGGTACTTACCAACAGCGAGGGCGCGTACGCGTGGCTCACCGACGAAGGCAGATTTAAGGTAACAATCTCAAAGGACGGCTACGAAACGCAGACCTCCGAGGAGTTTGATGTTCCTCCCGAAAAGCTGGGACTTAATTTCAGCCTTGTTGACAACACTACTCACCCATCCGCTACCGTTGAAAAGAACGAGATTCCCGGCGCCTTCACCCTTACCTTTAACAAGTATATGCGTCCCGACACCGTAAACGCGGATACCATACAGACAGACGGGCTTGAAAACGTCAGCATTACGCCTGTTTATCTGAACGACGGCGACGAATACGCCGACACCTTCACGGTAACCGGAACGCCCGGTAAATCGGAAATCACCTTCACCGTAACTGACGCCGCACAAAGTTACAGCGGAGTCAGCGCCGAAGCAGTTACTAAAACAATTACAATCGCGGACAGCCTATCAATCGGCGACGTCAACCTCGACGGAAAAATTACCATCAGCGACGTCACAGCCATTCAGCGGCATATAGCGGAAATCGAGCAGTTGTCCGAAATCAGGCTTTCACTGGCAGATACCAACGGCGACGGCGAAATAAACATCAATGACTGCACCCATCTGCAAAAATATATTGCGGAATATGAAGGTATTATATTGGGAAAACAATCCGCAGACTGATTATGTTGATCAAAGCCTTTAACAACGAGAACATGAGATAATAAAAATGATGAAAACACTCAAAAAACCGCTTAGTATCATGCTGTCTCTGCTGCTTTTGTTCGGCGCAGCGACCACAGTCCACGCGAGTGCGCAAACAACAAACCAACATAAAACATCCGCTTTGTTCGGCGACGCAAACGAGGACGAAACAGTGAGCGTTTCGGACGTCACTGCCATTCAGCGGAAGGTTGCGGGCTTTTCAATCGAACCCTTCAACAAATTTACCGCCGACGTTGACAAAAACGGCGCAGTGACGATTCAGGACGCGACGTTCATTCAGTACAATCTCGCGGATCTGCCATCTCCGCTGGACAACGGAAAGCTCGACAACGACGCCTTGTATGAAATCGCCGTGCGCGATTCCGTCTTTGCCGACGAGGATGAACTCATGCCGCTCGTCAACATCACACACGATGATGACAGGGTTATCTGGAACGGCGACAAGGTGCTGATGGGATTTATTCACAAATACCCCGACAGCTATCCCGACGGCGATGACGTCACGCTCAAGCGGAGCGACGTGTGGGTCTTTTCCGCAGGCGAAATGTATCAGTGGATCAACAACAACGGCAACGGGGTGAACGACTGGCAGGAGCGCCTCAAACAGCTTCTGGGACTGCCCGAATGCAATAATTATACCTCCGTAACGACGGCATGGGTGGATGCAGACCTTTTGCACCGTCCTGCAAATGTCGCCGACCCCACCGCTACGATGAAGCTGACCTATCAGCCGACTGGCGATGAAGCCTTTGACGTGACCTATAAATCGTGGTACGACTCAAACATCCTTGGGTCATATTTCAACGAAACAAAATATCCCTGGACAAGACTCGGCTACACCTACGACTGGGCGGACAACGGCAGAGAATACGGTCTGAGCGAGTTTATCATCTTTTCAGGCGCCACCGTATCAGTTGACCACACCTGCACTATCGACGAGTTTGTCATGAGCGTGAATGAGTAAGAGAAATATCATCAGACGCAACGCAAGCCCTCAGCAGAAATGCCGAGGGCTTGCGGTTTTTATATATTTGGCTTATTCGGAACATGCTATTTGTTATGTCATATTATTCTATTAAGGAATTATTATCGGTTATTTTTCAAATAATCTGAGCAGCTTCATCTTTTTCTCTCCCTCACTGCCGGAGTACGGGTGTTCCCTGAGCGGCAGATTCAGCTTTGGATATTCGGGATTATTCTCGGGTTGTTCGCCGATCTGACGGATGAACTCCCTTCGTGAGATTATGCGACGCCGCCTCAAGCACATGCTTCGCGACCCTCGGCGAACCTATTACCAATCCAAAATTAAAAGCGCTGCTTAATGCCGCCCTGTCGAGTTAATCGGCAGAGCACCAATACAAAAGCTGTCCCCTATCAAACAAACCGCCGGTTTTTTATTTCTTTTCATTGACTTGTTCAGACTTTTCTTTTTCGCTTGGTGCCGAAAAACGCGCGAAAATGGAAAAAATCGTGATGAAGCTTATCAGGATATAAAGCAGCAGAGCGAGCATAGAGCCGAGTGAGATCAGGTTGATAGTTACTATCGTCAGGATCGAAATTACTCCGAGCAGGCAGCAGAGGATCGAAACCACGTTCTTCATGTTTGTTTTTCTGTCGAGAACGCAGAAGAAAAAGCCTACGATCGGAATAACCAAAAAGATAAAGTTGAGAGGGATCATGGTGTTTACCGCCGCGTATTCCGCAGACGACAAGCCTATGTCGTTGCCTGCGCCGAGCGCGCTGAGCATATCGAATACGGAGTTGGAATAGATTGTGTTGTTCATGCTGTACTGGTAATACGGCATTGAGCAAAGTACGATTTCAAGCAAATAGAACACCCACATGGCGGTTCTCAGTCTTTTACGGGTTTTATTTTCGGGTATTTTATTCATATTGTCCTCCAAATCACAAATTTTTACAGTAGTTATTGTATCACAAAACTTTAATTTGCACAATAGGTAATTTTGTGATATAATATAAATCCGATTATTCCACTGCCGTTTTTAGGTTGTGTTTTATAATCAAATCCAGAACTTTTTGCATAACAAAGGAGACCAAACATGAGTTACATCAACGAAAGTATTATTTACAACATCTATCCTCTCGGTTTTTGCGGTGCGCCGCGTGACAACGACCACCAGCTCAATTACCGTCTTGATAAAATATACGACTGCATCGACCACTTCAAGCGCCTCGGCATCAACGCGATCGTTTTTAATCCGCTGTTCGAAAGCTCTCACCACGGCTACGACACCATTGACTACCGCATGGTTGACAAACGTCTCGGCGACAACGAGTCCTTCAAGAAGATCTGCAAGACTCTGCACGACAACGGCATCCGCATTATCCTCGACGGCGTTTTCAATCACGTTGGCAGAGAGTTCTTCGCCTTCAACGACGTTCAGGATAATAAATGGGATTCGCGCTACTGCGGCTGGTTCCAGAACCTGAACTTTGACGGCAGAAGCTGCTACGGCGATCCGTTCTGGTACGAGGGCTGGGCAGGTCACTACGACCTCGTCAAGCTCAATCTGCGCAACGACGAGGTTGTCAACTACCTTCTCGGCTCGGTTGAAATGTGGATCGACGAGTTCGGCATTGACGGTCTGCGCCTTGACGCGGCCGACGTTATCGACCCCGAGTTCTTCAAGAAGCTCAAAAACCTCTGCAAGTCCAAGAAACCCGATTTCTGGCTTTACGGCGAGATCACCCACGGCGACTACAACAGAATCGCCAACAAGGATATGCTTGACTCTGTCACAAACTACGAATGCTACAAGGGCATTTACTCCAGCCACAACGACCACAACTACTTTGAGATCGCACATTCGATGAACCGTCAGTTCGCAAACGGCGGCATTTATCAGAACATCTATACCTACAACTTTGTAGACAACCACGACGTTAACCGCGTCGCAAGCGTTCTTCGCGACAAGAACCACCTAAACAACGTTTACACCATGCTCTACACCATGCCCGGCGTACCGTCCATCTACTACGGAAGCGAATTTGCGGTTGAAGGCAAGCGCACACGCGACTCGGACTACGATCTGCGTCCCTGCCTTGACCTCAACAACGTACCCAACGCTAACTATCAGCTCTGCGACCACATTATCAAGCTCGGCAAGGTCAGAATGGCGCTTGAGGCGCTCAAGTACGGCAAGTTCGAGAACGTTAACATCATGAACGAAAAGCTCGTTTACAAGCGCTACACCAACAATCAGACGGTATTCGTGCTCTTTAACCTCACCGACCACGAGGAAAGAGTAGGCTTTGACTCGCGCTGCAACGCAAAACTCACCGACGTTCTCAACGGAAACCAGATTTTCGACTGCAACGGCTGGTGCGAGCTGCCTATGCCCGCCTACTCAACAAGAATCCTTGTCGTCAACGACGGCAGCTTTACAGTTGATTTTGATGGTGAAAACGCTTCCTCTCCCGTCAAGAACGAAAAGCCCGAAAAGGCTGAGCCTGAGGTTACAGTCGGCGCGCGTTACCGCCACTTCAAGGGCAACGAGTATGAGGTGACCGGATTTGCCAAGCACAGCGAATCCGGCGACAAGCTCGTTATTTACAAATCCCTCTCGGACGGCGAGGTTTGGGCGAGACCGTACAACATGTTCGTTGAAACAATATGGGACAACGGCAGACAGATAAAACGCTTCGAGAAAATATGAAAATCAAGGTTCTGATCGCGGCAGCGGCTCTGATTTTTATCGCGGGCATTGCAGGCAGCATATTTGTGCTCTGCTCGCCCTCAAAAACAATTGTCAACATCAAGCGCGACGGCGAGGTGCTGTACTCCCTCGATTTGTCAAAGGAAGAAAACCGCAGCTTCGTCATCGAATACGGCGACAGCAGCAACACCGTTGAGATCAAAGACGGCAAAATCCGCGTTTGTGCCGCCGAGTGTCCCGACAAAACCTGCGTGCACACCGGCTGGCTGAAATCCTCGGCTATGCCCATCGTGTGCCTGCCTAATCACCTTATCATTGAATTTGCGGACGAAAACAGCGATATCGACGCGCTGGCGGAGTGATTTATGAAACCGAAACGACTGGCGGAGCTTGCCGTGCTGACGGCGGTATCGCTGATTATCTTCATCATTGAGCTTCAGATTCCAAACCCCTTCCCTATTCCGGGCGTTAAGCTCGGACTGGCGAACATCATAACCGTCTACGCTGTGTACCACTACAAGGCGTACGAAACCGCGATGATCGTCACGGTGCGGCTGATACTCGGCTCGGTTTTCGGCGGCAACGTATCGGCGCTGATTTACAGCACCGCAGGCAGCGCGCTCTGCCTTATCGGAATGCTGCTTTTGCGCCGCGTTATCGACGAACGGCACATCTGGCTTTCGAGCGTATTCGGCGCGGTGCTTCACAACACCGGACAAATGGCGGCGGCGCTGCTCGTTACGCAGACCTTGGGACTGATAGCTTATTATCCGTTCCTGCTGGTATCGGGCTGTCTGGCAGGTCTTTTTACCGGACTGTGCGCTCAGCTTCTGATCCCTAGAATCCGAAAAATAAAAAAATAAACAATTATCTCCTTTCGTCATAGTATAGAGCGATGAAAGGAGATTTTTATATGCCTGTAAACAACCAGCTTATCAGCGGCGAAACGCCGTTCAAGCCCGAGTACGACGAATTTATCAACGAATACCGCGGCAGAGGCTCGCTAAAGGTTCAGACCAGCGTTGCGCGTGAGGCGTTCCCGATAAAAGACGCGTTTGTGGAGATCGCGCTTATCTACAAGGGCAAGAGGTACTCGATATACAACGACGTTACCGACAACTCCGGAATCGTTAACGAGATCGTTCTTCCGTCGCGGCTCACCGCAGCCACCCAGACTCCCGAATCGGCGGCGCTCGGCGAACCGGAGTACCTGATTTCGGTATTCCATCCGGGTTTTGAGGAGATAATCGACGCGCCGGTGATCATTCACGACAGGATAGAAACGATTCTGCCGCTCAGCCTGAACCCCTGCGAAGCGCAGACGGAGGAATGAGTATGGCGACTACTCCCGTTATTCCCACCACGATCACGGTGCACCTCGGACGACCTAATTCGTCCGCGGAGAACGTCACCGTTCCGTTCACCGACTACATCAAAAACGTCGCCTCAAGCGAAATTTACCCCACATGGCCCGAGTCGGCTATCCGCGCAAATATTCTCGCGCAGATTTCTTATGCGCTCAACCGCGTTTACACCGAGTTTTACCGCAGCCGCGGCTACGACTTCGACATCACAAACACAACGGCATTCGACCAGGCGTACACCAAGGACGGCGAGGTCTACGAAAACATCAGCCGGATCGTCGACGAGATTTTTAACAACTACCTTGTCCGCACAGGCAGCGTCGAGCCGCTTTTCGCGCAGTTCTGCGACGGCTACAACACCATTTGCCCCGGGCTTTCGCAGTGGGGCACCGTGGCTCTCGCGAACAACGGCATGAACGAGCTTGAGATTCTCAGATACTACTTCGGCGACAACATCGGCATAGTTTACAACGCGCCGATAAGCGACAACACGCAGTCTTACCCCGGTGTCGCGCTCAGAAAAGGCAGCTTCGGCGACGACGTTGTTATTATAAAGCGTGAGCTTAACCGAATCGCTCAGAACTATCCCTCTATCCCGAAGATTCGATTTACAAACGGGGTTTTCGATCTGGAAACCGAGAACGCGGTGAAAAAGTTTCAGGAAATTTTCAGTCTTGACCCCGACGGAATCGTCGGAAAGGCTACATGGTACAAAATCAAGCAGATTTTCGCGAGCGTCAAGCAGCTTTCAGATCTTACAAGCGAGGGTCTGACCATCTCGGAAATCTCACGCCGCTACACGCGTGTGCTGCGACCCGGAAGTCAGGGTGAGGACGTTGAAGCGCTTCAATATTACCTCGCGTTCATCGGGTATTTTTATCCGTACCTGCCGCCGATTCCGATTACAGGATACTTCGGCGAGCTGACACGCGACGCGGTGTTTGCGTTCCAGAGCTACTACGGGCTGCCGGTAACCGGAGTTGTGGACGGCAATGTTTTCGCGAAGGTCGAGCAGGTATACCGCGAGGCGGTGGAGGAGCTGCCGGCGAATTATCAGAGCGCGATAGGCGAACCGTACCCCGGACGGTTCCTCACAGAGGGCGACCGGGGAGAAAGCGTCCGGATAATTCAGGGCTACCTGGACAAAATCGGTCAGAACGTGCCCGAAATCCCGGCGATCGCGGTTGACGGTATCTTCGGACCGCTGACAAAGGGCGCGGTGATCGCCTTGCAGCAGTATCTCGGCATTGAGGAAACCGGAGCGATCGGTCCCGTTGAATGGGCTGAGATCATCACGCTCGGAAATAATCTTTAAAACTGCAAACGGCTCAAGGCGTCTGCCCTGAGCCGGTGTTTTTTATTTGTTGCTGTAAAGGCTGTCCTCTCTCTGCAAAAAGTAACGCAGGCCGCTGTGGCGTTTTGTCTGGCGGTTGTTGTTTACCATCAGCTCAACCGTGTAAGGGTTGCCGACAAGAATCAGCCTTTCCTTAGCGCGGGTCACGGCGGTATAAAGCAGATTGCGGTAATAAAGCCTGCTGGGGCCCGGGAAAACCGGGATGATAACGCAGTCGAACTCGTTGCCCTGACTTTTATGGACGGTGACAGCGTATGCGAACTCAAGCTCGGACGCGTTCTCATAGCTAAGCGTCGCGATTTTATCGAAAAATCGTATTTTGAAAATCTTGCTCTTTCGGTCTATCGAGAGAATCACGCCGATGTCGCCGTTGTAAACGCCCTCGCCGACTTCGCCGTCGTCTCGCTCCCAGCGGATATCGTAATTATTTTTCGTCTGCATAACCTTGTCGCCGACGCGGAGAGTTTTTCCTCCGACGACCGCTTCCTCCTTACCGTCAGACTTTGGGTTCAGAGCTTCCTGCAATCTCAGGTTAAGCTCGGCGGTGCCAAGCTCCCCTTTTTTTGACGGGCATAAAATCTGGATGCTGTCGATTGGAGAATATCCGTAAGCCTTTGGCAGACGAGAGGTGCACAACTCAAGGATGGTATTTGTAACGTCATTTTTATTTGCGCGAGGCATGAAGAAAAAGTCCTTGTCAGCCGAGCTGAGAATAGGCATCTGACCTCCGACAATGCGGTGGGCGTTTGTTACGATCAGGCTTTGCTGCGCCTGACGGAAGATCTTATTCAGACTTACAACGGGCATAACGCCGCTGTCTATCAAATCACCGAGAACATTGCCGGGACCTACTGACGGAAGCTGGTCGGAGTCGCCCACCAAAATCAGGCGACAGCCAACCGGCAGCGCACGCAGCACGCTCTCAAAAATAGTCACGTCGACCATCGACATCTCGTCGATAATCAGCGCCTCGCACTTGAGGAGGTTTTTCTCATTTTTGCCGAAAACCGGCTTGTCCTCTCTGTCCCACGCGACCTCAAGCAGGCGGTGGAGAGTTTTTGCCTCGTTGCCCGTAAGCTCCGTCATCCGCTGTGCGGCTCTGCCCGTAGGCGCCGCGAGAAACACTCGCTGTCCGCTGCGCTGCAATATCTTGATTATCGCGTTGAGCGTGGTGGTTTTGCCGGTGCCGGGACCTCCCGTGAGCACAAGGAAGCCCTCGGAAAGCGCGGTCCGGATCGCCTGCTTCTGCAAATCAGCGTAGACGATTCCGTCCTCCTGCTCGCACCTCTCAACGGCGGTTTCGATGCCGCGCAGCTTTTCGGCGGGAAATCCCTTGAGAAGCTTTATCCTTGAGGCGATGAACACCTCAGTTATATACATACTCTGTCGGAAAAGAAACTCTCGTCCGTCGAAGGTTTCCGAAACAAGTGAGCGGTCAAAAATCATCCGCTCCATACACTCGCTTATGCTTTCCGGCTCAACAGACAGAAAACGCGCCGCCGTATCGGTCAAAACGTCGCGTGGCAGGCAGGTGTGACCGTTGCCCTCGTTGTGGCGCATAATGTAAAGAATGCCGGCGCACACGCGAACCTCGGAATCGCCGCCGAGGTTTTCGCGCACGGCTACCATATCGGCGGTCTGAAAGCTCACGCCGAAATCGCCCTCGCAGAGAATATACGGATTCTCCTTTATCAGCTTCACCGACATCGCGCCGAACACCTTGTAAATTTTTATTGCGGAGGTATTTGAAATTCCGTATTCGCTGAGATACAAAATCAGCGTGCGGATCCCCTCGTTTGACCTGAGCTGCGCCGAGAAATCAGCCGCTTTTTCGCTGCTTATTCCGCGCAGCATCGCCACGCGCTCCGGCTGATTTTCCATCACCTCAAGCGTTTCCGAACCAAAGGCGTCAACCAGCCTCCTCGCGGTGGACGGACCTATGCCCTTTACCGCGCCCGACGCGAGATAGCGCAGGATATCTGCCGCTCCCGTGGGGCGCTCGACCTCGCAGCTCACGGCTGAGAACTGCAGTCCGTAGCTCTTGTGCTCGGTAAAGGTTCCGTGCAGCCGCGCTCTGTCGCCGGCGCTGACCTGCGGCATTACGCCTACAGCTGTAAATTCCTCGCCGTCAACGTCAATTTCGAGCACGGTATAGCCGTTATCCTCGTTGCGATATACAATTCTTTCGACGCTCCCTGCAAGTTGGAGCAGTTTTTGTTCTTCTATAGAATTATTCAAACAGCTCGCCTTTCAATTCTTCCTTGGTCATCAGTTTCAAAAAACCGTAATCTCTGCATACGGTTTCACATATTTTTCGGGTGTGGTCGTCAAGTTCGCAGTCCAGACAAACCGCGCAGCTTCGCCTGCCTCTGCCCCATCTCAATTTTTCGGCGGCGCTTCGCAGTACAAATTCGGCGTTGTCGCCCTCGTTGACGGGAGTTACAAGCAAAACCGAATGCTCTTCGCGATAAGAAAACAGTCTCAGCGACAGCTCTCTGACCACCGCGGCGGCTCCTATTACGGCAAGCACCACCAATATGACAGCCGAAACGACGTTCATAAAATATCACCTCGCTACAGTTTATCACGTTTTTTCAAATTCGTGCGAATAATCGGAGATAATCAGGGCACGCTAATGATAACTTATAAAACGAGGTGAAAAAGGTGGACAACAAGTACGCAAATCAATGCATTGCCTGCACGGTGACGAGCTGCAAGCATCACAACGACAAAAAGGATTACTGCTCGCTCGAGAAGATCACGGTTGGCATTCACGACACACGTCCCGCCGAATACCCCTGCACCGACTGCAGGAGCTTTCAGCTGAAATCCGATTATGATTTCAGCGAATGTTAAAACACCGGGCGACCGATGGTCGCCCGAAATTATTTTATGAATTCTTTTGAGGCTTCACTAGAATGTGTGGGTAAACCAAATCCGCGTTTATGCCGCGAAAGCTATTGACAATGAGTATGCATATGGTAGGCTAAATGCCGGGCAGCTCTACTGCAAATTCTTACCCACTGGTTCTAGGGAAGAGCCATTCTTTTCCGCAATAAGACGCTCGAGGTCTTCTCTCGTAAAGGTGTATCGCTTGTTGCAGAACTGGCACACCGCCTCGGTTTTGCCGCTTTCGTCGGGCAGAGTGCGGATGTCCTCGTCGCTCATTGTCATAAAGTAACGCTCAAGCTTTTCGCGCGAACAGGAGCATACATAATTGACCGGGTTTTCATCGAGCACCTCTACCTCAAAGCCCTGAAGCGCCGCCTTGCAGATATCGAGAATGCTCATACCCTTTGCAAGCATGGTTGTCACCGGCTCGAGGTTTTTGACATTCTCCTCAAGCCTGTCGATCGCCTCGTCATAAGCTCCGGGAAGCAGCTGGATAAGCAAGCCGCCCGCAAGAAGAACCTCGCCGTCCTCCTTGTTGATCAGAACGCCCAGCGCGCAGACCGTTGGGATCTGTTCGGAGGTTGCAAAGTAATTTGTGATATCCTCGGCGATCTCGCCGCTGCACAGCTCTACCTGACCGATGTACGGATCGCCTGTGCCGTAGTCGCGCATGACGCTGAGTGTGCCGTTTTTGCCGACAGCCTCAGCAACGTTGATTTTGCCGCTGTTGTAGTATCCCGTGGCGCAGCCGGGGTTCTCAACATATCCGCGGACATTTCCGCGGCTGTCTCCTACCGCGACAACAGCGCCCATCTCTCCGTCGCCCAGAACGCGAAGATTGATGAACGCGTCCTTCTGCTTGAGCATATTGCCCATCATCGAGGTGGCGCAGAGAAGTCTGCCGAGCGCCGCCGTTGCGCTGCGGCTGAGATTGTGCAGCTTTTTGGCGGTAAAAACTATATCGGACGCGTCGATAGCCGAAGCCATTATCGCGCCGTCGCTTGTTATACAGCGAATTATCTTATCCATATTTTAACCTTTCTTTCTCGCGATATACACCGCGCGCTGTTCGTCCTCCGCGGGCGGTTCGCAGGTGAGATCTCCGTAAACTGCGAGAAGCTCAAACTCTGCCTTGTTCAGCGCGTTTGTCAGCTCTTCACGCGTATAGGCGCGTTCGAAAAACTGCTCGCTATAGCGCTGATAGGAGCCGTCCTCCTGTTCCTCAAAAAAGTCGAGAAGGATTTCCGTAAGCATACCGTCCTCGGTAACGTTCTGCCACGCGCAAAATACATCGTCATTTTCAATCGTAAACGCGTTATTGCCGAGAATCTCGCGGTGCTTGTATGGTGTGTTGACGTCAAAAATAAAAAGACCGCCGCGGTTCATGTACTCTCCGACACGACGGACTGTCTCCTTGACCTCAGACAACTCCGTCAGGTGATTAAGGCTGTCGAGGGTACAGAAGCAGGTGTCGACCTTTTCGGCAAGCTCAAGCGTGCACATATCCTGACAGATATAGAGGATACCGTCGCCGCGCATTGCCTCGGTGAGCATTTCCGCGCTTCCGTCTGCTCCGAACACGTTAACGCCGCGTGAATTAAGCTCACGCGTGAGAGAACCCGTGCCGCATGCGAGGTCAAGACAAAGTCCCGTTTTATGACCGAACCTCTCGCATAATCCGAGAAGATAATCCGCACGCTCGGAATAGCGCGCGTCCTCCATCAGAGATTCGTAAAACCGTGCAAAATCGATGTAGCTGTCCATCATGACTTGCTGTTCATTTTATCGAGTACGAGCGAATAGCCGTAAGTATCGTTATCAAACAAAGAACGCTTTACGCGGCTGATGGTCGCGGTGGAAGCGCCCGTCTCCTTGACTATTTCGGTATAGACCTTCTTTTCGGTGAGCATTTTCGCAACGACAAGACGCTGAGACATTGCCTTCAGCTCCGCGCTGGTGCACAAATCCTCAAAAAAACGGTAACAGTCCTCCTTGGTTTCGAGGGCGAGTATCGCATCAAATAAAAAATCCGTCGCGTCGTTTTTCAGCTTGGAATTCATGGTTGCCTCCTTGGGATATTCCGAATATTTTCATACTCTAAAATTTTAACATATAAAAGCGTAAAAGTCAAAGCATTTTAAAAGTTTTATTCCAAAACGGCAAAGACCGTTTTCAGGACAAAAAGAAAGGCCAGAGCACTGCTCCGACCCTTCGTAAATTAACTGATATTGATTACCTTGACTTCACATTTGGCTGACTTGCCGTTGTGAGTTGTCGCGGTGATGATTGCGCCGCCCGACGACTTGGCTGTGAGTTCGCCGGTTTCGCTGTTGACCTTGCAGACGTTGGGGTCGCTGGACTTGTACGTCACACTCGACATACCGTCCTGCAATACAGCCTCCAGCTGCGCGGTTTCGCCCTTTTTGAGGGTTACGTTTGTTGTGTTAAGCGAAATAGACGTTGGCGGAAGTCCTACGGTTATCTCGCAGGTCGCCTTCAGACCGTTGAAGGTAGACGCAGTGACGGTTGCAGTGCCCATGGTAACGGCAAAGATATTGCCCTTTTGGTCAACCCTTATTACGCTCTCGTCGCTCGACGAGAAGGTGATTGCGGAAGCGGAGCCTTCGTTGATAGCCGCCGTCAGAGAAAGTCTTTCGCCGGAACCGATATCGAGCTTTGTCTTATTGAGCTTGATTGAGGACGGCGCCTTCTTGACGATGACGTTGCAGCTTGCAGGCTTTTCGTTGTAGGTCTTTGCGACAACCGTTGCCGTACCGATCTTTTTGGCAGTTACCATGCCGCCGATCTTCTCAACCGCTACGCTGTCGGAGTTATTTGAGTAGTAATAAATCTTCTGAGCCGCCGTTCCCTCCGGGAGACTGCTGTTGAGGTCAAACTGCTCTCCCTCGCCGAGAACAAGCATATTCTTGTTGAGCGAAATGCTGTCGGGTGCGTCGAACACGCGAACATAACTGGACGCAGATACGCCGTTGCCGGCTGTTACCGTTACCTCGCATGAACCCTTGCCCACAGCGCGGATTCTTCCGTCGTACTCAACTATTGCAACGCTTGGGTCGCTCGTAGTCCACATAAAGCAGGTTTTTGCCTCTGCGGGAGACGATGTTATTGAATAGACATAGCTTTCGCCGATGCCCATTGTGATCTTATTCCAGTTCAGCGAGATCGACTCAAGCTCAGCCTCCGCGCTGTAGTTTTTGCCGGAGGAAGCCTTTGCGTCCTTTGCCTCGTAAACCGCCTTGTATTTGTACTCGCGGATGGTGTTGCCGCTGACCTTTGAAATCTTCGACTTGCTCATTGCCGCAACGCCGCAGTCCTTGGTTCCGCTGATGTAGTTGTTGACCACTTCCTGAGCGGAGCTTGAGTTATTGAGCTGAATCGCGTCAGCTCCCGAATCCGCGACGCGGCAGTCGGAAATTGTTCCGATCCACGAATCGTCTGCATAAATTCCGCTGTTCAGGCTGCCCTCAACGTCGCAGCCGCTTATTGTCTTGACCACACTGTCATCGGTCATGGCGATTCCCTGATACTTGACCTTATCGAACTCGTTTGAGTAGCAGCGGATGAGGTTGTTGCCCAAATCAACGCAGCTTGCGTCGCTGAGCTGTATTCCGTAGCCGTGAGATTCGATGGTATTGCCGAAAATACGGATGCCGGTGATGTAGTAGTCGCCTGTGGGCAAAGCGCCGCTGCCGTCGTCAAAGGCAGAGTATTTCTTTGAAATAACCTTGCCGATAACCGAAATGCCGGCATACTGATATGGCGCGTAGACGTCCTTAACGGTGCCGCAGTTTTTGATTATGTTATCTGAAATCAGTATATTGCTGTTTGTCGGACGGATATAGCTCTCGGAAATATCGGTTGAGGTATCTCCCTCGTCCGCAAGCACGCTCGCCGGATACATTCCCTGTCCGCCGTCGAACATCGAATAAATTGAAATGCCGCGCGGTGTGCCGTCGATAACGTTGCCGCTGATCTCAACGTTCTTCCAGTTCATTCCCTGAATCGCGGCGCTCGTCATATCCGTAAAGGTGTTGTTGCAGATTTTTACTCCGTCAAACGGCGCGTTCAGAATCGCGGTATGGGTGCCTATTCCCCGCGGACAATTGACAAAATCGCAGCTTTCGATGCGGATATTCTTCATAGTCAGCGCTTCGGAACGGCACTGAACGATATGTCCGCTTTTTAGTATATCGAGCTGAATCGCCTCGTAACCGACCTCGTCTACATCCATAATCTGGTCGTGGAAGGTGCATTCGAGGACATTGAAGCCGTCGACTCCGGCGATTTCCATCATATGACCGTTTCGCTCATTCTGGAAGGTGACGCCCTTCATGGTGAAGTTCTTGGCATGAGCGACCTTTATCATGGTGTTTGAGGTGCCGCCGCCGTCAAAAATGCCGCCCTCTATCAAAATGTTTGAGTGGGCGTCGTAGCCTGTGGCGCCGGAATCCTCGCTGTCGTAATCGCCTGTGCGAAGCATATTCGCCGTAGCGTCGGGATTTCGGTTGAGGGTGACTCCCCCGAGAGATAAAATCGTATTGCTGTATATATGAAGCGCCCTTGTGAGGTCGTAGCTGCCCGGCTCTACCGTAACGCGGTAAACGTTGTTCTCGCTGGCTCCGCAGCGCGCGGTGTCAAGCGCAGACTGAATCGCGCTGTAGGTGCCGTAATCGTTGATCTGCGAAGCGCGTACAAAAAGCTCGGTCTGCTCGGATGAATCCGTGCTGCCGGACTGGGCGTTTGCTACGGTGCAAAAGCCGAGCGTTACCGCCAGAGAAACCATAACAGCTGCGGTTTTTTTGAAAAAACCTCTCAAAAGCTCACCTCCAAATTTCTATATTAAAATTCCGCAAAAGAAAGTTCTTTTATATTCTAACCTATTTGATTACAAAAGTCAACCATATTTGTCATTTTTTCACAGAGAATTCACAGTTTATTTTTGATGATTTTCGTAGTTTCGGTTCATATCTTACTCCAAATTATGTGAAAAAAGATTACTTTGCCGATAAATGATTACAAGAATATTACAATTGCGGTTTTGCGCAAAAAAGCGGAAAGACATGATGCAGTCATCGCGCCTTTCCGCTCTCTCTGAATTTATTTTATTATGCCGCTTTTACTGCTCTATTCTCGCGTTCAGCTCTCTGACCGTGACCTCGTAGCCCTTTACCGCCAGAAGGTTCGGTTCAACGTCCCTGCCTGTAACGAGCTTTGTCATATAGGTAAGAAATTCGGGATTTTTCATGAGCACGGGACCTGTAAGATGCGTACAGAAAAGATTATTTTTGCGCACACCCTCGCCCTTTCCGTCGGAGCAGTTGCCCAAACCGAGCTTTACCGAGAACATCGGCTCGCTTATACCCTTGATTTCGCTGCATTTATTGATAAAGCCTACAAGCGGACGGCTTAGAAACTCCGCCGTGAACACCGCGTCGGCTGTGTTGCGCGTTTTATTCTGCTCGGTAACGGTGAAATCGAACAGCTCCGATCCGGAGTACGACCTGCCGTCGCTGTCGGTTATGGTCTTGCCGAGCATTTCAAATGAATTGCCCGTAAGCAAGGCGACCTTTCCGCTTTCCACGTAAGCCTTAAACGCGTCGCGGCGAGGCAGAAAATCCGCAAGAACCGACTTTTGTCCGCGCTCTGTGCCCGAACCGATATATACAAAATCGTATTCGCCGAAATCAACTTCTTCGCCGTAGCTTTTCTTATCAACCGTGCACGGCTCGCCGCTTTTGATTATCATGTCGCGCATTGCGAGAACATTGGCGTACTCGCCGTAGAGGTTCATGACGTCGTGGTACATATGTAAAATCTTCATATCATTCACCCTTTAC
The DNA here is from genome assembly GCA_902765625.1 of uncultured Ruminococcus sp. Taxonomy (GTDB): domain Bacteria; phylum Bacillota; class Clostridia; order Oscillospirales; family Acutalibacteraceae; genus Ruminococcoides. The sequence goes on from CACXAO010000009.1 coordinate 50,387, forward strand.
CCGCGCGAGAAACTTGCCCTTGTCGGAGAAGCAGGTAATCGCGTAGATATACTCCTTCCTGTTGCTGTCGAGATAGCTTACAGCCTCGTTGATGTCCTCGTAGCAGTGGATTTTTTCCGCCGGAATATCCGTATACTCGAACCTTAACGCGAGGTCGTTGACATACTTGCCGGCGAGGACGATTTCGCCTACGTTCTCGCTGCGCAGCATATCAAAATCGATATCCCACAGCCACGAAACGTCGCTTGTAAAATACTTGCGGCTGACCGCGTCGACAATGATCATAACGTCGCAGCCCTCCTTGTAAGCGGACGCAACGCGCAGACTCTGGTTGTAGGAAATGCTGTTCTCGTGCTTTGAGGTAAGCAGTGTTCCGCGGCGGCTGCCCAGTTCAAAGGTGATTACTCTGCCGTTTTTGAGCACGTAGTCGTTCATATCGGCAGCAATTTCAGCTCCGTCAATCCCGACGATACGCGCCACGGTATAGGCGGAAAGAATGTTGTAGATATTATAAAGCGACTTGAGCGCAAGGGTGATGCGGTGCTTGCCGTCGATAACCATCTCGCCGCCGTCGAGGTCGACAGAGGTGATGGTATAATCGGTATCGTGACGCTTATAGCCGCAAGAGGTGCAGGCGTAGTGACCGATATGATTATAGTGGTATGTTGAATACGTCATCGGCTTGCGGCAGGCGGGACAGTACGCTCCGTCGTTATATGCGCTCTCGAGAGTTTCGGTGTCGGAAGAAAGCTTATCGGCGCCAAACCAGATAACGTCCTTCTTATCCTTGCCGAACAGTGAAACGAGAGGATCGTCGGCGTTAAGAATAAGCTGAGTACCGTCGCAGATGCTGTCCTTCAGCGCGTCGAACACCCACTCGGGATGACCGTTGCGGGTAAGCTGGTCGCGGTACAGGTTGGTGATCACATAGTGAGTAGGCTTTATATATTTGAAAGTGTAGCGTGCAAAACGCTCGTCGCTCTCAATAAGCAGGATATCGCTCTTTACCTTGCCGCCGAATGTGGCGTTGCTGAGGACAAGGGTCGTTACACCCTCAATCTGGTTAGAGCCTTCGCGGTTCCACGCGACAGATTTTCCGTTCTTGCTCAGAATATGTGCGATCATCTCTACGGTCGAGGTCTTGCCGTTCGAGCCGGTAACCGCGATAATGTACTCGGGCAGCTGCACCCTGCTGAGAATATCCGGGCAGAGCTTGAGTGCGATCTGACCCGGGAAGCTGCTGCCCTTGCCGATTAGCTTTCCGACAAAACGCAGGAGCTTACAAATCAAAATAGTAAAAAATACCTTCATACGCGCCTCCATAGACAAATACTAACAATTATTATAAGCTATCCTCGCGGTTTTTTCAAGGGGTTTTGACTTGTTGTATTAAAGCGGCGCGATATTTGCCGCAAAAGAAACGGCCGCAGCACAAGCCGCAGCCGTTGTCGGAAAATCAGAATCCGAAACCGAATATCTTTTCGGTAAATTCCGTTAATTTTTTATCATCGTTCAAAAGTGTGAACACCCTGAAACGGTTCAGCTGATTCATAAAGCAGATTTTTGCCGGTGCGCACAGAGTATTGCTGTTTCCTGCCACGCACAAAATACCTCGCTCGCTTTTCAGAGAAGGCATCTTCCCGATTTCGCCGTATTCATTCAATTCTCCGATACGCTCGGTTTCGGGCGCTCCGATAATTTCGGCAGTCGTGACGGATGAAACGTTCGCTAAATCATTTTTGAGCAGATTATCCGCTATATCAAGGATATTATCCCAACCGCAGCGCACGTTCAGCAAAAACTCGTACTGGTGCCACACGCCGCACCTGATGTGGTTAGTATCGATCACCACCGAAGTTTTCGCGGCAAAAGCCGGTTTTGGCTCCGGTTGGTCTACAGCGGCGGGCTGGCTGACCGGCTCTGCTTCCTCTGAGCTTACGCCGTTTGATGAACGGTAACACTTTCTGCCGAGATGTGTACAGGCAAGGACGCCGAATTTTTTGATCTCCCTGCGGTTATTATAGTCGATATACGCTTCGCCGCAGTGAGGGCAGCGGAAGGAATTGTAATATCTGAAGGTTTTGCCTTCGATTTCGCACTTCCATTTTTCGGGATCGATATTCTGTTCCTCGATTGCGCATACGTCGAGCCCGTCGTCAGAATACGCCGCGTCGCACATCTGATCAGCGACATGGTAGCCGTGAAACGCAAATGATTTGCGGCATTCCGGACAAAAACCGATAAGGCGAATATTGGAGGGCGTTTTTATTCCGGGATATCTGAGCGCCTTATCCTCCATGTCAGCACCGCGGATCTCTCTGTTAAGCTCGTCAAAAGCGTCTTTGGGAGTTGATGCGTCGGGAGCTGAAATAAAATACGCCTCGAAACGGTAGCCGACGTCATTTGCCGCTATTTTCCGGTTCATCGGGGTATCGGACACAAATCCGTCTATCTGAACGACCGGAACAGGATGTCCGCCCGGATTATACAGCCTGATCCCGGCATGAAAGAACTTTCCCGTGAAATCCTCGTCATTTTCCGTCCGGAGAACATACTCGCGCATCAGCCTGCCGTTCTCAAAGACCTTGATAACCGGCTCCTTCTCCGTCAAAGGAATAACGACTCTTTTTTCGCACGGCATATCGTGCGTTGTGCGCCTCCATAAATAATAGTCCTCCGAACTGATAAATATACAGCTGCCTTTAACATCGACGGTTTTCTCCGCTATTGACTTTCTCAATAAGGCTTTTGATTTTATTTCGAGCAATATTTTAAGCCGTTTCTCCTCAGCTCTCTTTGCGGCTTCCGCCTGTTCGCGCGGATCCGGAACATCAATATAGATTTCATAATCCTTTCTCGCTTCAAACGCCGCCTTGTTTTTGTTCAGGGCAGATTCAGCTATTACGGCATCGCCTTCCGCATAGAACAGCTTAACGCCCTTTACGCGCAGCTTTGACTCGGCAAGCTCAGCCATATCCGAAAAGCTGATCAGAGCTAAACCGCCCTTTTCCTTAACAGCCTCGGCACGGGTATAGACATCTATATATTTTTTTACCGGAATGCGCTCCGCAACGTCGGTTTTCAGCTCAAGCTTTGACCTGATTTCACTGTTGACCGCAGCCGCGCTTTGGAGCTTTACGGTTTTTTTATTCTCGTAATAATAATCCGCGAACGGGGTGCGCTTGTCGTCGAGCACTTTCTTTGCGCTCTCGGAAACATAATAACGACGCGGATTTGCGCTGTCCTTTATCGCCACCCAGTAAAGAGCTGTGTTCAGCGCTACTACCTTTTGAATGCGCTTTTGATCCTCGGAAAGCTCGCGTGCGATCCTCTCGTTTCTCAGATTTTCATTGCCATAGAAAAATCCCTTATCCTCAAGCAGCTCATCCAACGACCCTCCGACAAACATCGGTACTCTGTAAATCATAGCCACTACTCCTCTATTTGATTCCGTTCTCCGCAAGCGTTTCAATATCTTTACCGATGCGGTGGTAATAATTGAGATTATTAGTATAAACCTGAGTTTTTCCGTTCGTTTCTACAACTGCCGTTTCGGTAGAGCTTCCGTACAAATCATTCCAGCTTTCGCGGTCGTTATCATTCTTTTCTTCAAGGCGGTTAAAAAACCAGTTCACCTCGTTTTCGCTGAGCAGACGGTCAAAGCATTTAAAACCTCTGACGCAGTTTCTCATCAGTCCTTTTATTTCCGCCTCGGAGGGAAAGCTGTTTGAATTCAGCGGAATACAGTTTGCTCCCGTTTCCCAGTTTCTGATTGAGAAAGCACGCCAGCCGTCCTCACACTTTCGAAAATACTGAGCGTGAGCACCGAAGCGCTGCTTGCAGTGTACGTACGCCCGCGTAACCGAACGGTTGCTGTTTGGACTGCAGTTGACCGTTGAAGCGTCTATCGGCGGCTTGGAGGCGGTCAGTTCTTTTATGCGTTCGCGGGTTTTTGCGTCGACAAACAGCTCCCAGTTATCGCCGTTTATCTCTGTTCCCCATTCTTCGGTGAGCAGTTTATAGCTGACCGGAGTAAAAACATCCTCGCTGCCAAGAAAAAAGCCGTAGCTCTTTTGTCTGCTGTTCATCTTATAGGGCATGCCGTCTAAAGCGTTGAAGCCGTACGACGCTATCTCAAAATCCTGATCGGGCTGAGCTGAGCACAGCGGCACAAAGGTTGCGGCTGTGACCTCGGATAACTGCGAATTTGACATCGCATATTCCGGTTCCGGCTGTAAAGGCGGCGGAGTTACGGGCATTTGAGTCTGATTTGCCGCCGGCTTAACGCTTCTGTTGCTGAATCTGCCCTTAATTCTAAACAGAAATTCTCTGTCGAACACGGCGGTATTTCTGCCGTCAATAAGCTTAACGCCCTTTAAATACTTGTCACAGTCAGCCGCTTCGGCAAAATCGTCGGCGCTTACCAGCGCAATATCGGCGGTCGGACTGATAAAATTTAGATTGAAGCAGGCATTAATATAACCCTTGTTTTTCTTGATTTTTCGGATAATGTCGCCGGAAACAGCAGGCGTGTTCTCCGCATAAAGCACGACCTTGCGCGGATTATCCATTGCTATGCAGCAGCCCTCAATGCTGAAAAGATTGCTTTTGAGCGAAATCGGGTTATCGAGAATGCTTTTCGCGCTTTCGCTCATACAGATCGCACGCGGTTCCGAGCTTTCATTAAGCTCTGTCCAGTACAATGATGCGCTCACTATGTCGGCATTCCGGTAAAGCTCCATATTGCCCGACCCGTTGCTGCGAAACGCGTTTTTTCCTTCTTTTTGCTTATTCGCAACGGTAGAAATAACAACGCTTAATATACTGACAATAACAAACAGAATAATAACTATCAGAATCATTTTCCTGCTACCTTTATTTTTCGCGCTCCAGACGGAATGCTACGGAACGGCGAAGATAATCGAGATAATCCCCGTCTCTGCACATTGCCTTACCGGGTGCGTCGGAGAGCTTTGCTACGGGTCTGCCGTTTACATACTGGAGCTTGATAACAATATTCAGAGCCTTTTCGCAGGTATCGTTGGAGCAGAAGGTGCCGATTCCGAAGCTTACCTTCGTTCTGCCGCTGAAGTAGTCGTAAAGCGCCTGCGCTCTGTCGAAATCGAGGCTGTCGGAGAACAGCAGCAGCTTTGTTTTGGGGTCTACTCCGTAGCTCTCGTAGTGCCTGATGATCTTCTCGCCCCACTCGTAGGGATCCGCGCTGTCGTGGCGTACGCCGGTGTAGTTGTTGACCATGGCGCGGTTGAAGTCGCGGAGGAAAAGGTCGGTCGTAATGGTATCGGTGAGCGCGGTTCCGTTGTCGCCCTGATACTCGTCGTACCAGTCGAGCATTGCGTAGTGGTTAGTATAAGCGAGAGGGATCTCGTCGATGCCCTGATACATCTGCACATACTCATGCGCATAGGTGCCGATCGGGGTGAGGTTGTACTTCATTGCGAGATACACGTTTGAGGTGCCGACGCACTTGTCGGTTTCCTGAGCAAGACGGCGGACAACCACGTCCTCCCACTCCCTTGAGAGCCTCCTGCGGCAGCCGAACTCGGCAAAACGGAAGGTATAGGTGCCGTCGTTAAGAGCCTTGATTTTTTTATCGAGCTTCTCCTCGGCGGATTTGCGGAGGGTTTCGTAGTCGTACTTCATGCGGAAGTAGACCTCGTTTACGATCTCGAGAAGGAAAATCTCGAACTGCATTGCGGAAAAGAGCGGTCCGTCAACCACTATCTGAAGCTCGCCGCTTTCGTCGCGGCTCACGGTCACGTAGTCGCGGATCGGACGCCACAGGCGGAGAAACTCCACATAGTCGTTCTTTATAAAGCGGATGGAACGCAGGTAGTCAAGCTCCTCCTTTGTAAACGTCAGGGTGCAGAGGTGATCGATCTGAGCGTTGATCTCCTCCTCCATCTCGGGGGTGAATACAACGTCCTTGTTGCGGCACTTGAAGTAATACTGACCGCAGAGGTCGGTGTGCTTATGGAAAATAACCTGATCCATGTTGAATTTATATAAATCTGTATCGAGCAGCGATACTACGATTGGCTGCAGCTTCATTTTGAACTTCCTTTCTTAGCTTAAATACTATCGGTATATAAATTGTCCTTTGCGGCAAGCACCGCGGCTTTCATTTCTTCGTAATCATCCCACAGAGCTTTGGGCGTGTACTCCTTCCACTCGTCAAAACGGTCTGAAATAAAAAACTCTCGCATTCTGGAGGCTGACATATCGATGATCTTCGGCACGTAGAGCTCCGCAACCGAGACGCCCTCTACGCTGTCGAACCAGCTGACGCGGCGTTCCTCCTTGCCCGAAACGAGCAGGTCGGGCGACTTGCCAAATCGCTTTCTGACGTTTTCGAGTACGTAGTCGCCCCATGTTGAATTATTGCCCACGCCTATGTCGGGCAGCGGATAGATTTCGACCTTATTGCCGAACACCTCGCGGAGAAACCTCTCACGCTGTTCGTATGTGTACGGATTCTTGAAGGTGCCGCTCTCCTGCGACGATCCGACAAATATTCCGATCCGTCCGCAGACGGCAATCGCCTTTTCTATCATATAAACATGACCTGTATGGAGCGTCTGGAAGCGTCCGACCGTTATTCCGAGGTCAAATGGTTTTGCGTTCATCACGGCACCTCCGTTACAGCTCGGGCTTAAAAGACGGCATGAGCTGCAGCTTAAAGAGATTGATTTTGTGCAGGCGGTCGATTTTCGCCTTGCTCTCGGGATTATCGATCACTCCCTCGCGGATGTAGCGGTCAAGCTCGGCGTAGGTGAAGCCGAGGTTATCCTCGTCGGTTTTGCCGCAGAGTCCGTCAGACGGAACCTTGTCTATCAATACATCCGGCAAACCGCACAGTCTGCCGATTTCCTTCATCTCGCGGACGGTCAGGTTTGAGCACGGGCTGAAATCGCCTACGGAATCGCCGTAGCGTGTGGAATAGCCCACCCAGTCCTCCGAAAGATTGCAGGTATTCGCTACTCTGCCGTTGTTTGACTGCGAAACCGCGTAAAGGGTCGACATACGGATCCTAGGAGGCAGGTTGATCATGCTCTGCTCCGAAAGCTCGAACGGAACGCTGTTGATCACACCCTGCACCGCGTCTTTGATATTGACGATATAGTGCTTTATTCCGAGAGTATCTACCAGAAGCTTTGCCATATCGATATCCGCCTGCTCGCCGTTCGGCATAAGCACGCCGATGACTCTGTCCTTACCGAGAGCCTCTACGCAGAGCGCCGCGACGATCGAGCTGTCCTTGCCGCCCGATATTCCGAGTACCGCGTTGCAGCCCTTGCCGTTTTCCTCAAAAAAATCGCGTATCCACTGAACGCATTCGTTTTTTACCTTTTCAGCGTTAAAATTATACATAATCCTTACCTCCTCAGATAACGTCTATCTGGCAGCTTCTCATCGTTGCGATAGCAGCCTCGTGAGCCTGCACGGTCACTCCGGCGCAGCATGCCGCGTCAACCGCGATCGGCGCCTCGGGAAAATTCGCCTTGAGCAGCAGAGTATTGCTGACGACGCAGATATCGGTGCACAAGCCTATCAGCTCAACGGCGAAGTCCACGCCGCCGGCAGCCTTTTCGATAAGACGAGGAAGCTCTACGGAACCGAAGGTGGGCTTTTCTACCGCGGTATATTTTCTTCCTTCGAGCGCTGCGGCTACTGTTTTGTCAAGCTGCCAGCCGTCGGTACCCTTTATGCAGTGCGGCACGGGAAGCTTTTTGCCCTCGGCGGTTTCGGGATAGTTCTCGTAATGTGTATCGAAGGTGACGAAAATCTCTCCGTCAAAATTTTTAATCTTTTCTGCGACGGCAGGTACGATCGCGACCGCCTCGGCTGTTCCGAGCGCGCCGTCCACAAAATCCTTTTGCATGTCTACAACTACTAAAAAACGCTTCATAAGCTCCTCACTTTCTTCTATATAACTTCGCCGGGCGGTGACCCGCGCCCTGCGTGTATTCGTCGGTTTCCTCTACATAACCCGCGATTTTTCGTCTGAAATTCGCAGGCAGCACCGAAATGTTCATCACCGTTTCCTGAACGTTCTGCAGCTCGGTCAAGGTGAACTTTTCGGGCAGAAAGTCGAAAATCATCTCAAAATCCCGTGCCGCCGTCCTGAGCGCCGTCAGCGCCTTGGCTATGATTTTTGCGTGGTCAAAGGCTATGCCGCCGCTGTCGGCAATTTTGTATGACGTCATTCCGAAACTGCTTTTCTCCTCATTCAGTACAGCGCTCAGCTTTATTTCGCCGCTGCATAGAGTCAGCACGCTGTCGGAATTCTCCGTTTCGAAACTGACGTCGAACCACTTGGCTTCCTTTGCGTCGTCGCCTGCCTTGAAGCTTACCTTCTCCGCCCCGAGCACAGACACAAAAGCGTTTGAAATGATCCATCCGCGTGGGTCTCGGTCAGGCTCGCTGAACAACCCGATCGACAGCAGCGACGCAGGCTTTAACGAGGTCTCCTCCTCCACCTCGCGCAGTGCGCAGTCCTCGATCGTCTCGCCCGGATTGAGAAAGCCTCCCGGCAACGCCCAGCAGTCCTTGAACGGATGACCGCCTCTGCGAATTAGCAGCAGCGACAGCTTTGACTTTGAATCCTGACGGTAGTTGTCGCTCTCCTCTGTTCTCAGCCTGAAAACAACTATGTCTGTCGTAACGGACGGTCTTTCATAATCAGACAGACTGTAGCTCTCTAAAAATTGATGTTCATCGTTCATCTGACATCACCTCGTTTGTTTTCGTTGATATGATAATATCACGTTGTTATTAACAAGTCAATAGTATTTCGAAAAATATTTTAAAAAATTTCCCCGACCAAATCATCTGTCGGGGAAAAACAATAATTTTCTATAATAGAATTAAACCATATGTCATTAGAGTGTTTTATAAATTCATCTTTTTTCCTTGGGATAAAAACGCGGGAGATCCTCATATTTAATTTTGGTTATTTTCGATTTCAGAATTTTGATTCGAACAAAATACGCAATTATTACTCCTATCGACGCTGCTAACATACCAATGATAAAGAACAGTCCCCACGTTACCTTGCTGTTTGGATTTGCAAAAAACATAATCAACAAAATACCGAATACAACAGCAACAATAACCGAAACGATCATTAACCTCAGAAACGCCGTGCTTTTCATGTGCGACCACGGCTCATTATAACCGCACTTGTCACAGCGGCCATGTAAATTTAATCGGTAGAAATCGTCCGGACTGATGCTTGAATACACTGTTTTAAGGCGATCATTTATTTCTTCGCTGACCCGCATTTTGGATTCTCTGTCTCGTCTGGACATCGTATCTGAACCAAACGCCATTTGATCTGTATAAGAAGCGCTAGCGGTCACATACTGATCACGCTCGTTCTCATGACCGCATTTTGAACACCTGTAAACCATTCTCACCGGTACAGATGCAGAATTGGTATATTCTGTAAACGCTATTCTCACTATTATCTCCCCCTTTTTATTCCTTTCAGCCGATCGATGTTAATATTCACTATAAAATTATACATTCTTAATAGAGTTATGTCAATATTTTCGGCTATGTAAAATTCTTAACATGTAATCAGCTTAATTCGGTAAGCAAATCTTCTGCATTTTGTCAGAAAAACGACACGAATAACCCGACGGAATAAATTTGCGTTCCATCACACTTAATCCACTGTAAAAAATAGCGGAAATGATTGACAAATCGGGGAAAAGTACTATAATGGTATTAGTATGGATAAGTCTGCAAACATGCGACTCGCGGAGGTGAAAAGCCCTTGTAATTAAGCCTGTGATTTTGAGCTTTGTTAACCGTAATTTGTATATTTTTTCTCTATGTTTAAGGAGGTTGTTTTTTGATTACTTCGATTTTCAAGGAACACAAGGGATTTGGAAAACAAATCTTTCTGCTCGCTAAAAACGAGCTGATTAAAACATACAAGGGCGCCGTTATCGGTCCCGGCTGGGCGGTTGTTAAACCTGCGTTCACCGTATTTGTATACTGGTTCGCATTCTCCGTCGGCATTAAAACCATGAAAACCATGCACGTTAACCTCGGAAGCCACGATCCGTTTTCGATTGACTTCTTTACCTTCATGTTTATCGGCATCATTCCGTGGTTCTTCATTCAGGACAGCATTATTCAGGGCGCGAAAACCCTGAGAACAAACAGGCAGTTTATCACAAAGGTTAAATTCCCCGTTTCGACGATACTCACCTACACCGCGCTTTCGAGGCTGTATGTTCACCTTATGCTGATGGTGCTGATGTATACATACGTATTCTTTGCCATCGGTCCGAGCTGGTACAATCTGCAGTTCTTCTTCTATTGTCCGCTCATGTTTATATTCTTCCTCGCGCTTTCGTGGTCAACCGCGCCTATGTCCGCGTTCAGCAAGGACTTTGAAAGCCTTATCGTTTCGATTATGTCCGGTATCTTCTGGCTGTCCGGCATCATGTACGACTCCTACAGCTTTCAGGAGCCGCTCAAGTTCATCATGCTGCTCAATCCGATCAACTTCTTTGCCAACGGATACCGCAACTGCTTCCTCTATCACAGACCCTTCTTCTTATATAAAACGGAGCTTGCCGTTTTCCTTGCGGAATTCATTGTTGTTTTCGCGCTCGGTATCTTCAACTACAACCGACTCAGGAAAAAGCTTCCTGACGTACTTTAATCGGAGGGAATGCTATGTCTGAGGCGATTATTACTTTCAAAAACGTCAGCAAAACCTATATTCTCTACAAAAACGACCGCGCGCGTTTTCAGGCGCTGTTCTTCAAACCGCGCAACCCCAAAACAAACAAAGCGCTCAACGACGTTTCCTTTGAAATCTACCGCGGCGAGTCCGTAGGCATTGTCGGCGACAACGGCGCAGGTAAATCCACCCTGCTCAAAATGATCACCGGAGTCGCCTTCCCCGACGAGGGCGAAATCATCGTTAACGGCAAGGTCGCTGCGCTTCTCGAGCTGACCGCCGGCTTCTCGATGGAAATGACCGGCAGAGAAAACATCTACCTCAAGGGATATATTCTCGGTCTTGAGGACGCGTACATAAAGCAGATTGAGGAGAGAATCATCGACTTTGCCGAGCTCGGCGACTACATCGACCAGCCCGTCAGAACATACTCCAGCGGTATGAAAATGCGCTTAGGCTTCGCGATCAACGTTAACATCGAGCCTGACGTTCTTGTTGTTGACGAGGCGCTGTCTGTCGGCGACGCGAGCTTTAAGAGAAAATGTAAGGACAAGATCAAGGAGATCATCTCGGCAGGCACCACGGTTCTCTATGTCAGCCACAACGCCGAATCCGTCCGCGAAATCTGTCCGCGTTCAATTTATCTGAGAAAAGGCACCGTAATCTTCGACGGCACCACCGACGAGACCCTCAAGGTATATCAGGATTACAAGGAAGCCCAGAAGAACAAGAAAAAGAAATGAAAAATAAATTAACCGATTTCCAGGCAGACTGGGCGGCTATGCCGCAGGTCGAAAAGGAACAGATTCTTAAATTAAAAAATAAAACTATTGTAGTCAGCGGACATTCTCTTGCCCGCTGTCTTTGCTATGCGCTGATTTATCAGAATGAAACCCGGGATCTCGGCTGCAAGGTAGTGCTCTCAGCCCAGGACAAAAGTTTGATTGACACCCTTTACCCCGAACAGATACTGCGCGACGACTTTGATTTTGTTGATTTTAATTCTATTTCAGAATTAACTAAAGCCGATTATATTATTCACACCGGCTTTTGCAACGAAAAAATCCGCGACTTTTCCGCCGATTTCAAAAGAGAGATCAAGCTCGCCCGGGACGTCTCCGCTTTGGCTCAAAAAACCGGTGCGGAATTGATTTTGCTCAGCGACAGCAGAGTTTACGGCAATCCAAAACCTCACAGAATTTACGCTGAAAACGAATACGCCGACGTCATTAATACGGCTGCGTCAAACACGGAAAACCAGCTTCTCAGAACCATTGAAGCGATGGTCAACTGCGAAAAAAAGGTTCGCGAATTTGATCTGACAACGCTGCGGACGGGTATTATTCTCGGCGCACATTCGGGATTAGAAAGCTTTCTCGAACCGGTTTTCAAGGCAGTCGCTCAAGGTGATGAGGTTGAGCTGTTCAATTCGAAACAGAAGTACTCCTTCGTTTACCTGACCGACGTTTTCCGTGCAATCATCTACTCGATGACTGCTATCGACAAGAACCAAATCTACAACGTCGCGGGCATAAATTCAACCGTTTCAACCGCAACAATCGCCGCGGTGCTTCACGACGTTTACGGCAGTTCGGCAAAAATCAGTCTTACTGACGGAGAAGAGCTCAACTACTCTCCCGTTTCAACCGGCAAAATCGAAACCTACGGCTGTTCAGCCGCGCTCAAGCTCGAAACCGCGCTTGAGTTGTGCGTTATGAGCCACATGAAAACGACCGAGGGCATGCAGCTGCCAAACACACACGACGGCAGGCTCGACGCGATTCAGCAAATACAGCTCGCGTATCTGCTCGAGGTGGACAGAATATGCCGCAAGCACAACATCAAGTATTTTCTCGGCGGCGGCACTCTGCTCGGCGCAATCAGACACAAGGGATTTATTCCGTGGGACGACGACTCCGACATTATGATGCTGCGCGAGGATTACGATAAATTCTGCAAAATCGCGGCGTCTGAGCTTCCGGCAAACATGAGCTTTCAGTCCAACAAGACCGACAAAAGCTGCTTCTACGAATTTGCCAAGCTGCGCGTTAACGGCACCGCCTTTGCGACCGGCTTTGCAAAAGAGCACAAAACGATGCACAACGGCATAGCGTTCGACATTTTCTGTCACGACAAAACCGCGAACTCGCGTTTCGCTCAAAAGATTCACCTCGCGATGACGATTTTTACACGCGCGCTTGTCTTTAACAAATGGAATCACCGCAAAACCGAAAACGGCAGCCGTATCCAGACAGCCGTAACAAATTTCTGCGTTAAGCTGTTTCCTCTCAGGTTCAGTCTATGGCTGATGAATCATACGATATCATTCTTTAAGAGAAAAAAGAACGCTAAGTATTTGTATGACGGCATGGGCAGGAATGTATACAACGGCGTATTCCCGATCGACTTGCTCGACAAAGCGATTTATATTGATTTTGAGGGATATATGCTGCCGGTCCCCGAGAAATATGACGAATATCTGCGTTTTCTCTACGGAGATTACATGCAGTTGGCGCCGCTCAGCACACGTTTAGGCTGCCACGAAATTCTCCTGTGCGACATTGGCAAATACGACTGCCTAAATAAATAAACTAAATTTTGAAAAAGCCCGAAATTGTCATTGACAACCGGGCTTTTTTATGATAAAATAATATTTGTGGTTGAGAAACCGCAAATTGAATATGCAGGTATGGCGGAATTGGCAGACGCGCATGGTTCAGGTGACACACCTTCGGTGAACTAGCAAAATTCCGAGTTATCCTGCAAAAACCACTTACAACTTCATAAACGCAGGTATGGCGGAATTGGCAGACGCGCATGGTTCAGGTGACACCCCTTCGGTGAACTTGCAAAATTCCGAATTATCCTGCAAAAACCACTTACAATTTAATTTCATGCAGGTTCAAGTCCTGTTACCTGCACCAAAAACAGCCCGATTTTATCGGGCTGTTTTGTTATATATCTACAAAAAATGGTGCAAAAATAGCGAAATCAGCCCATTTTTTCTTGACAGACGTACGACGTATGCCTTACGCGTCTTGGCTATTCCCCACAAAATTCTTCTGGAAACTTTGTATGGAATGACGGTTTTTTTGGTTACCCAACGTCGTGCGTCTGCCAATTCATTTTTTCATGATTTGATGCAGCGGTGAACATTTCAGCTATCCTGCTGCTAAATCATTATTCTTTAACCCTCATCCTTCTGCGCATAGCAAACGGATAATTGTATTTCCCTTCAACTTTGAGGTCGGCATTTTGCTTGCCAAGCTCGTCAAGTATGATCATGTGTTCGGTGAAGGCCGCCCTGAGATTGACCTGAATTCTCAGTCCTTCGCACGTTTCATAGATGATGATTTTGTCGATCAGCTGTCTGAGATTGGCGTCGCTGATCTCTCCCTCCTTGATGATTTCGTCGATCAGCTCCACGGTGCGCTTCATTTCCGACTTGCGTTTTTTGATGGTTTCGCTGTAGTGCTGAATGTCATAGAGCTCCTGTTCGATTTTTTTGATGTCGCTTTCGCAACAGAAGCGTGTTCCTTGTCGCGGATACGCTCCAGCAGAATCTCTTTTTGGTCGCTCTTTTTCTGTTCAAGCTCGGCGTTGAGCTGTCGGATTTTGCCCGTGACCGTGCTCTTTTTCTTTAACCATTTGCGAACCTCGCCGTCGATATTTTCATAAAGCTGTGCCGCCTGCTCCTTAACATTCGTGATTTCGCCGCAGATGATTTCGTCGAGTTCAGTCTCTCGAATACGGTGAGGCGGGCAATTTTTCTTGCCGTAGCGGTGGTACCCGTTGCAGACATACTCAATTCTCTCCACGCCGTTCCATGTTCTTTTGACGGAAGTGAAGGAGAGAATTTTTGTTTTCGCTTGTTTTTTCATAAAAATATACCTCCAAATAGTTTTTTTAAGGGGTGCGGGCGAGACTGTGTCAAAAGTAGCGACAAAATCTCAAAAATATGATATAATAGTGTTGCAATAATGAGTCGTGAAGGAGTAATTCGTATGCACTACATTTCGGGTGAAGACAGGAATCAAATATCAGTGCTGCCTCCCAGTATTGACGAATATGTCACCGATGAAAATCCGGTAAGGGTTATCGACGCTTTTGTTGATAGCCTTGATATGACCGCAATGGGATTTGAACGATCCTCTTTAAACTCTACCGGCAGACCTCCGTATGCGAATCAGGACATGCTCAAACTATATATATATGGTTACTTTAACCGTATCCGCTCCAGCAGATGTCTCGAACGTGAAACACATCGCAATCTTGAGGTTATTTGGCTGATGAAGAATCTCCGACCCGACCACAAAACAATCGCGCGTTTCCGTCATGACAACCCCAAAGCACTTAACAGAAATGTTATGCCGCTTTTTACAAAACTCCCCTTCAAGGGGTTGGGGGCAATAGCGGGCAAGGCTCAAACAGTTGCTTTTGACACAGTCTGGGGCCTTGCCCGCATCTGCCTTCGCGGCCGCCGGAAACCGGCGGTCGTAATACGAAGGCGAAACTGGCAATAAAGAGGAAAAGTAGGCTTAAAAACTTTCCCTCGCTTCGACAAAATCCGCTTGAATTTGATATGCGGGTTTTGTAGAATAGGGGTACTGGGTTTTTCGGGGGATTAGGGGGAGAATTGAAGAAAGTCCAGATTCCATGAGGCTTTTTAGAAATCCGCTCGGGGAAGCTAAGGGGAATTTCTCACCCGAAGCTCACCCCAACAGAAAAAGGAATAAAATCAGTGTCTATGCCGTTTTCAAACCTTTATCCCCTGTATCCCCTCTTATTCGGACAAGGCTGCGATTTCATCAGCTTTCTCCTTGATGATGCAGAGCAGCTTTTTACTTCCCTTTCCATAGATGTTGACCGATTTAACATTTTTACTTTTATCCGAATCCAGCAAACCTTCCTCAGCCAGTGCCTTGATCAAGGATTTCTTATTGAGGGTAAACGATTCTCCCTGGTCTCTGCACAGCTGCACGACCGCCCTGTGAGCCATATCCGCGTTTAGACAGTAATACTTTTCATCTTCATATCCGATAAAGTTTACCGGCTTATACTCGGCCGGAAGCGTTCTGTCCAGCACAACCGCCTGTCCGCTTTCGAGAAGTGAGTAAAGCTTCTGAATGAACGTTACCACAGGATTGTCCTGCTCGATGCTGTCGCTTTGACCTTTCGCTAAGTCAAATAGAATATCGCGATACTCCCACAGGACAGATTCCTTTTCCGTCTCTTCAATGATGCTGCGGATATACAGAAACTCCAGAAAGTATTTCATACCGATCGTCAACCATGCAACCATCTCAGATACTCTGCCGTGACTGCGACTGTCTGTTTTGATGAATTCGTCGCGGTAGGCTTCAAAGCTCTCACTTTAATCCACTCCGTATATGAAAGCAGACAACTCATCAGCGTTCCGTTTTTCGCTTCACTCTGGAAGCAACTGAGGTTTTCCAAATTGACATCTCCGCGCTTTATCTCCAGCGTAAAGGTTCTGGCGGTGCCGCTCTCGCCGACGTTGGGAACGGTCTCGCCTGTCACGATAGCATTGCCCTGCGGAGGTCGGGCTTCCATCGGTGTACAATCGGAAGTCAACCGACCTTTACCGATGCGGTCACCAAAGGCGCGGTCGATACCTTGGGCGATGTTGGTATCCCTTTTCTCGGTTGCCCGGGTACCGGGGTGGAAGTCGTCGATGCAGGTCAGCACATCCTTGAGCGTATTGATATTGGTGAGAATGCTGTTCAGCGTATCGCTGAATGACAACGGCAAGTCCGTACCGCTGAACCTTCCGAAGAAAGAAAGGAACAACGCCGCCAGCGTACTCTTGCGCGAGCCTGTTTTTCCTATCAGACAAAGAACAAATTTCGGCTCGTAGAATACCTGACGGAAAAACTCGTTGAGCGGCGTCAGGAAAACAAACGCGATCAGCGTCCAGATGATTGCCTTCGTCACGATCAGCCTGTCCTTTATCATCGACCACACCGTTTTCAAATCCGAATCCGACCAATGATTTGCCATCTCGTAATGCCTGAGCTTTCCGAACAACCTGACGTCGTGTTTTCCGTCATTCGGCAAGAGATATTCCCACTTGCCGTCAATCAGTTGCCAGCCCGTGGTTCGGTACACGTTCTTTTTTTCAGCGTTTCCCGCTGTTTTCAGAATTGCGCAGCTGACATTTTCTCTGATGCTGTTCCCCGGCTCAATAACGCAGTCGGCTCCCCAACGTTCGAGCACCCAATTCTTTTTTTCGAAATCTTTTACCGTGACCTCGATCTCCGGCAGCAATCTTCCGCTTTCGTGAATGCCTGCAATACGAAATGATCTTGTCTGCTCTACACCGTCGTCAACCTCGACCTCGTTTGTGAGATACGGCAGGAAGTTGCAGAGCTTTCTTGTGGTTGTTCCGTTTTTGTTGGCTTTCTCCATATAGAGACAGCCGTCGACAGCCTTGTACGGCAACGGATACCGTACAGGGCTTGTGCTTGAATTACTCATCTGTAATTCCTCCTTAAAATATTTTTTCGAATACAAAACTCCCACCTCAGAAAAGTGGGAGTAGTATTCATATTTGCAGAAATCAAATTCAGCCTTAAGGCGCCGTTCGGCTGAATCATCCTTCCACTCTATCAATGTCAAATTTTTTCAAAAGTCCGTATTTTGATATGACAAGTCAAAAATCTTTCCAAAAAGGGTTGTGACAATCGAACAGTTGTGCTATAATATTATCGAACGGAGGTTCTAATATGAAGTTTATCGAAAATTCAAACGAGGGTGTTCACTGCTACAACCGCTTTTCAGCAGATTTTTCAGATAACATTGT
>CACXAO010000010.1 GCA_902765625.1 uncultured Ruminococcus sp.
CGAGATCTCGTCCTGGATAGCCTTTGCCGTATGCGCGACGGAGAGCTGTGAGCGCAGCTCGTCAAAATCCGTGATACGGTTCTCACGCTCAACCTGCAGGCCGTTGGCAAGAGCCGAGACAACGTGCGGAGGCAGCTTTTTGACGGTGGTGGTGCTCATGAGCAGACGGCTGTCGTTTACTCTCTCGGGCGCGGACTTGGGCAGATGACCCGTCAGCGCGTAAAACAGCGTCGCGCACAAGCCGTAGATATCTGTGATATCGTCGAGCGGAAAGCCTACCTCATACTGCTCCGGCGCAGCCGCTCCGGAAAAGAGCTGACTCTTGAGCGAGGTGCCGCGCTTGCGCTCGTTCTCGGTCGCGAAGCCCGAAATTTTGAGCTTGCCCGATGATGTGATATACATATTCTTCGGCGAGATCGCGTAGTGACCCACTCCCCTCTTGTGGAGAGCCTCGAGAGCCGAGATGACGGGCATGAAGAGCGGACGCGCAACATCCCAGTCAAGACTTCCGCCGCTGCGCTCAACATACTCCTCAAAGGGGATGTAGTCCTCGCTGTCCTCGATCACATATGCGGTGTTGTTAGCCTCGATGATATTATGGACGTTCATCAGCGCCGAAAGCTCGCGCAGATCCGCTACAACGCGGTAATAGTTGATGAAATCGTCCTTGAGCTTATTGTAAACCAAACGGTTTTCGTAGTTGACGCGAACCTCGGTTTCACCCTCGGCTCTGTTGAAGAGTCCGACCGGCAAAAACTCCGCGACGATGGCGACGTCGCCCGTCTGCTTGTCGTAGCAGAGATAGCGTGTGCTCTCGCCGTTTGTATCGATTCCTGCGCCTACTATGTATCTGTTCGCGAGCACCGTTCCGTAAGGAAGGAACGGCGCCTGCTGCTTTTCTGCATTATCAAAGCCGCAGGCGGGACAGAAGCGTCTGTCGCCGATTTCCTGCATACATCCCATGCACAATGCCATACTTCTATTCACTCCATACTGTTAAAACTTCACAATCCATATACATTTATATCATTCCAACTTGAATTATAGCATACTACTATATTTCTTTTCAAGATTTATAGATGTCATTTTCATTACATTTTTGTTATTGACAAAACAGCCTCCGCGCGCACCGAAACCATATTTTCCGCCCGATTTTTTGATTTGGCAAAAAAACATCAATATCCTGTGTGGCGCGTTTTGTAACCGTTTGTTATTTTCGCTTTAAGAATTATAAATACCGGTCGTCGCGGTTGATTATCATCAGCAGCCTGCCCGAATGCACTTCGATTTCGCTGATTTCACCCTCAAAAATATTTGATACTCCAACCGGATTTCGGCTCTCGTAAGCATATCTGTCGAGCGGATAATGCGCTCCCGAAACCGAAATAACCGCCGTTTCACAGCCGAACGGAAACAGCGAAAACGTCAGTCCGCCGCAGCCCGAAAAATTGTGTCTGCCCTCTCCGAGCAGGCGGATCTCCTCGCGTTCGGAGAGCAAAACGGCGCGTCCGCCCTTGTTCTGCGTATACTCAAGGGCGCAGAGATTGGCGACGGTGTGGTCGAGCCTGCCGCCGGTCGCGGCAAGCACCACCAGTTCATCATACCCCTTTTTGAGGGCGTTGTCAATACAGTGAACCGTATCGGTGTAAAGCTTTTCGCGTTGAAGCGAAATCACCTCGGCGTTTTCGGGAAGCTCGTCGGTGCAGGAGTCAAAATCTCCGATTATCACTGACGGCGTGATTCCTGCTGCCTTCGCGTGCGAATAGCCTCTGTCGGCACAGAGCACAAAGGCGTTTTGGGGAATCTCATTTCGAATAAACTCAATATCGGGCGACGGAGCGCCCGCGATAATATAACATTTCATATACAAAAGGCAGTTTAATATATTTAATTAATACTGAAAACCGAATACTTAAAAATGAATAATTTTGGGCGGGACACCCGCACCCGAATATTTTTCGAACCTTAATTCAAATCTCACTTAAACTGCCACGGCTTGAGGTCTTTTACCTCGTTGTACATGGCGACGTAGCTTTTGTGGCGCGACGGATGGATTTTGCCTTCCTCGACCGCCGCGAGAATCGCGCAGCCCTTTTCGCAGGTGTGCGCGCATGAGGTGAACTGACACTGTCCGAGGTACTCCTCAAACTCCGGGAAGCAATACTGCAGCCGATCTCTGTCTATCAGCTCGTAGCGCTGCAGGTCGACGGTCGAAAAGCCCGGAGTGTCGGCGACGATGCAGCCGTTTTCTTCAAACAGCTCCACAACGCGCGTGGTGTGTCTGCCTCTGCCGAGCTTCTCGCTGATCTCGCCGGTTGCAAGCTCCAGATGCGGAAACAGCATATTGAGCAGCGTGGACTTGCCTACGCCGCTGTTGCCAGTAAAGGCGCTGACCTTGCCGCGAAGCAGCTCAAGCAGCGCGTCTGCCTCGTCACGGCTCTCCGGCGAGACCTGAAAGACCTCTATGCCGCTGCCGCGATAGACCGCCGCGACCTCGTCGCCGTTCTTGATGTCGTTCTTCGAAACGACTATTACGGGCTGCATATCGTTGTTTACCGCAGCCGCCGTCATCTTGTCGATCACGGCAAAATTCGGCTGAGGGTCTACGGTAGAGCAGACGATAACGAGGATATCGATATTTGCGAGGGCGGGTCGCTTGAGCTTGTTTTTGCGCGGAAGGATTTCTTCAAGGGCGCAAAAGCCGTCGTCGGGCACGGTAATCCGCACCCGATCGCCCGCGACAGGCGAGCTGCCGCGCTTGCGGAAGCTGCCTCTCGCCTTACATTCATATATTTCGCCGTCGCAGCGGACGTAGTAGAATCCGCCGACGGACTTCATCAGAACTCCGCTTAGCTCTTTCATAATCAGTAAATCACGTTTTCGTCATTGCCGCTGTCCTCGATCGGAGTTTCGGTCGGGGTGACAGGCTCCTCGGTCACGGGCTGAACCTCGGTGGTCGACGGAGCGTCGGTGACGGGCTGAGTGGGAGCCTTGTACTCGTGGGTGACGGTGTTGGTGACAGCCGCCTGCGAGAAGTCTATGGTGTATTCGCGGTAAACCTGACCGTCGAGCTGAACGACTACGTTTGAGGTGCCCGTGCCTTCAAACTTGAGGGTGCAGGTGCTGTTGTACGCCGGGATGAGGGTCTTTGACTGCGAGGAGTCGATCGCGCCGTCGACGATAACGGTCATATCGACCGAGCCTTCAACGGTTGACGGAAGGTCTACGTAGACCTCCACGCTGCGCTTGTTGCCCTTGCCTGAGCTGACGATGAGGGTCACGACGGTGCCCTTTTCGACCTTGCCGTAGGGAAGCGGCGAAGAAGCGATAACGGTGTCCTTCGCCTCCTTGCTCTCGTCGTTATAGGTGACCTCAACGGTGAGGTTGAGCTCGCTCAGCTTTGCCTGAGCCTCAGAGAGCGTGTTGCCGATAATCGAGGGGATCTCGGCGGTCTCGGCGCGCGCGCCGTTTGCGATATAGATGTAAACGGTGGAGCCGATGGTCTCCTTTGCGCCGGCTGCCGGGAAGGTGTCGATAACGTAACCCTTGGGGGTCTTTGTATTTTCAACGTAAACAACCTGCGGCATAAGGCTCTTGTCCTTCATTGCGCGCACGGCGTCGTTTTCGCTGTAATTCGTTACGAAGGGAACGCTCATCTGGGTGTCGGTGCCGTTGACGGTGAGTGTGATGGTGGAGCCGGACTTGATTTTCATTGAACCGGCGGCAGGCTCCTGAGCGATGATAGCGCCGATCTCCTTGCTCTCGTCGTACTTGCTGTTTATCTCAAATACGAAGTTCTCGGGGTTGTCCTCCTTTGCCTGAACAAGGGTTTTGCCGACGTAGTTGGGAACCTCGACGTCCTTTGTCTGACCCGACTGGAACGCCTGGATAAGCGCGAGGGTGAAGAACACAAGGCAGACTACTACCGCCGCGATAAGCACGCCCTTGACGACGTAGAACATCGCGCCGTGCTCAACGATTACGTCCTCCTCGTCCTCAAACTCCTCGTCCTCGACCTTGATGCGGTTAACTCCGCTGCCTTCTTCCTTGGGTCTGTCCTTGATGTTTGAGACGTACTTTGTGGGCTGGTTATCGACAAAAGAATTGCCGTAATCGAACACGATAGAGGGATTGAGACGGAAGCGCTCAAGCTCGCTGAGCATCTCGGCGGCCGAGGTGTAGCGGTCGGAGGGCTGCTTCTGCATTGCCTTCATGGTGATCTGCTCAAGACCGATGGGAATGCCGGGGTTTACCTCACGCGGACGCTTGGGCACGGACTGAAGCTGCATGAGAGCTACCGAAACCGCGCTGTCGCCGTCGAAGGGAAGCTTGCCGGTGAGCATTTCGTAAAGCATAACGCCTACGGAATAGATGTCGGTTTTGCCGTCGGTCACGTCGCCGCGCGCCTGTTCGGGCGCGATGTAGTGAACCGAGCCGATCGCCTGATCGGTCATTGTGCGCGTAGCCTTGTCAGAGAAACGCGCGATACCGAAGTCGGTGACCTTTATGGTGCCGTCCTGGAGCAGCATGATGTTCTGCGGCTTGATGTCGCGGTGAACGATGCCGCACTCGTGCGCGTGCTGCAGAGCCTTGAGTATCTGGGTTGTGAGATGGAGCACGTCCTTCCACTCGATGATACCCTGACGCTCGATATACTCCTTGAGGGTAACGCCGTCGATGTACTCCATTACAATATATTGGATCATATCGCCGAAGCTCACGTCGTAGACCTTTACGATGTTGGGGTGAGAGAGCATGGCGATAGCCTTTGACTCGTTTTTGAAGCGGCGGATGAATTCCTCGTTGTTGAGGTACTCGTCCTTGAGGATTTTAATCGCGACCTCGCGGTCGTCCACGGTGTCGTTGCAGCGGTACACGTTTGCCATGCCGCCGACGCCGATCAGCTCGTGAATCTCATAGCGTCCGTCGAGACGCTTACCGATATACTTATCCATTAATACGCCTTCCTTTCTCAGTAAATAACGGTGACGGTGATGTTATCGCTGCCGCCGTCCGCCTTGGCGCAGTCAACAAGCTTGTTGATGAGGCTGTCGCCGCGGTTTTCGTGACAAATCTTGACGATATCGCCGGTGGTGACGTGGTTTGAGAGTCCGTCGGTGCAGATGAGAAGCACGTCTCCGTAGATGAAATTCGCCTCGATGTAGTCAAGTCTGAGAGATTCCTTTATTCCGAGAGCGCGGGTTATGAAGTTTTTGTTGGGGTGGTGCTGAGCCTGCTCGTAGGTAAGCTCGCCTCTGCGAACCATCTCCTGCACAACGGAGTGATCCTCGGTGAGCTGCTTGATCTTGCCGCCGCGGATTGCGTAGGTGCGGCTGTCGCCGACGTGAACTACGTGAACCGTGGTGTCCTTTACAAATACAAATTCGCAGGTGGTGCCCATGCCGGCAAGCTCGGGATCCTTCGACTGCAGCTCGAATACCGCCTTGTTTGCCTCCATGACGATCTCCGCCATAAGCTCTCCGATCTGATCCTTGGTCATGTCGACCTTGTAGAGAGCGGTGATTTTTGTGCTGATATACTCAACCGCGGTGGCGCTGGCAATGTTGCCGCCGTTGGCGCCGCCCATTCCGTCGCAGACGACCGCCCAAACGCAGCTGATCCTGATTCTGAGTTCGCACCAGACCGATGTCGCTTTTGCTGAAAACTTCCAAGTTATTTATCCTCCTTCTTCAAATGATTTCTTCTAAGTTGACCGCAGGAAGCGTTGATATCGCTGCCGAGGGTGCGCCTTACGGTGGCTGCAATGCCCCTGCCTGCCAGTATATTGACAAAAGACTGCTGTCTTTCGAGTTTACTTTTTATGTAGCCCGTGCCTTCCACGGTGTTTACGGGAATCAGGTTGACGTGGCAGCCCATGCCGCCGAGCCTTTGTGCAAGCTCACGCGCGCATTCGTCGCTGTCGTTCACTCCGTCGATCATCGCGTATTCAAAGGTTACGCGCCTGCCCGTTTTGTCAAAATAATCGCGGCACGCCCTGAGCAGCGCGTCCATCGGGTATACCTTCGCAATCGGCATCGTCCGCACGCGTATCCCGTCGTTCGGAGCGTGAAGCGACACCGCTAAATTTATCGGCAGACCTTCCTTTGCCAGCGCGTTTATCTTGGGCACAAGTCCGCAGGTCGAGAGCGTTATGTGCCGCGCGCCGATATTGAGGCTGTCCTCTGAGTTGACAAGGCGGATAAAACGCACGACGTTATCGTAATTGTCGAGCGGCTCGCCCATTCCCATGAGCACGATATTTGATATCCTCTCGCCGATGTCGCGCTGCGCCGCCTCGATCTGGGCGAGCATTTCGGACGCGGTAAGCGAACGCGAAAAACCGCTTTTGCCCGTCGCGCAGAAGGTGCAGCCCATTTTGCAGCCGACCTGCGTTGAAATGCAGATCGAAACGCCGTGATGATATCGCATTACGACCGCCTCGACGCATTCTCCGTCGGCAAAGGCAAAAAGATACTTCACTGTTTTATCATACCGTGAAACAAACTTTTTTTCAATAGTTGCAACAGAAATGTAACAATAATTTTGTATATAATTTTTCAAATCTGAGGGTATATTGCGCATTTCGTCAGCGGACGCGGCTCCCTTTTTCAGCCAGTCCGCCACCTGACGCGCGCGGAACTTCGGAAAACCGTTTTCGGTGATCAGCGCGGTCAGCTCGCCGAAGGTCAGTGATTTGAGATCGGTTTTCATCGCTGCCTCCTTCTGAACGCCGCGCAGTAAAAGCCGTCGGTGCGGGCGGTGTGCGGCATCAGCGTGATTTCGTATTCGCGCTCGTCAAAGGCTCTCTCAACCCCGTCCGGGAGAACGAGCGGCACTCCCTCAAAGTCGGGGTGCTCCGAGAGGAATTTGGCGGCGATCTCGTTATTCTCACGCGGATTGAGCGTGCAGGTGGAATAAACAAGCCTGCCGCCCGGCGCGAGGTACTGCGCGCTGCGCTCGAGGATCTTGTACTGCACCTGCGGCAAATCTGCCGCAAGGAGGTCTTGCTTGCAGCGTATCTCGGGCTTGCGCGAGAGGATTCCCAGACCCGAACACGGAACGTCGCAGAGAATGCGGTCGGCAACCGGAAGCGGCATGCCCGTTGCAGCGTCGCGGACGGAAGCGCGTACCGAACTAAGCCCTAAACGCCTTGCGCCGCTCTCCATCAGCCTGACCTTGTGGTCGTAGAGGTCGAAGGCAAAAACCTTGCCCTTATCGTTCATAAGCTCAGCCGCCGTGAAGCTTTTGCCGCCGGGAGCCGCGCATACGTCGAGCATAATTTCGCGCGGTTTGGGGTCTAAAAAGCGAACGCAGAGCTGCGAGGAAGCGTCCTGAATGTGAAAGAGTCCGTCACGGTAGGCTCTGAGGTTCTCGATCGAACCCGTGCGGCTGAGGTGCAGCGCGTCGGGGAGAAAGCCGATTTTCTCAGCCTTTACTCCCTCGCTTTCAAGAGCGGCTATGAGGCTGTCAATATCGGTTTTTGTGGTGTTTACGCGCGCGCAGATGGGCGGTCTGCCGCTGAGGTGCTCAAGCAGAGCGACGGCGTTTAATTCTCCGTAAGAATTAATCCAAAGCCGAACCAAATCCTGCGGCGCTGAGTATTTTATACTGTAAAAGTAGATTTTATCCTTGTTTTCATCGGGCAGGCTGTACTTTACCTCGGCGCGCGTAATGCTGCGCAGAATGCCGTTTATAAAGCCCGATGACTTTTGCAGCTTATGCTTCTTCGCGAGGTTAACGCTCTCGTTTACGGCGGCGCTGTCGGGCACCTTGTCCATAAAGAGAAGCTGATAAACGCCCATGCGGAGAATAAGCTTGGTTTTTGTTTCAATTTTCCTTAAAGGAATTTTAGAATACTGCCTGATGATGTAATCGAGGGTGATCTGCCGCTCGAGAACACCGTAGACGAGGGCTGAAACAAAGGCGCTGTCCACGCCGCTGAGACGGTTCTCACGTATCGCGTTTGAAAGCGCGAGGTTTGAATACGCCTGTTCCTGTTCGATTTTCAGCAGCACATTGAGCGCAGCGCTCCGTGGATTCGCCATATTTCCTCCTTTTTACAGAGTTAAGAGTTGAGAGTTAAGATAAGGTCGAGCGGAAAGGTCGGTTTAATGAGAAAAATCGGCGCCCGACTGTATCAATATTGTGATAGTTGGTAGTTCAGAATTATAAATCGGGCGCGCGCAGAGCCCGCCATTAACTCCACTCTCCACTCTCCTCTCTCCACTCTCACCTCTCCACATTCTGCTCAGACTATATCTCCGACGTTCATCGGGTGTCCTGCGAGGTACGCCTCGGCTGTCATGCGCTTTTTGCCCTCGGGCTGCAGCTCGGTGATTTCGAGCGCGCCTTCGCCGCAGGCTATGATGAACGGCTTGACGCTCAGAACGGTTCCTGCGGTGCCGCTGAGGTTACTCAGCCGCGAGGAGTGGATTTTGAGCCGTTTGCCGCCGATCTGCGCGGTCGCGACAGGCCACGGCGAGAGTCCTCTTATCCGGTTATGAAGCTGTGCCGCAGGCTTAGTGAAGTCGAGCGGACAGCGGCTTTTGTCGATTTTTGTCGTATGGGTCGCGAGTGATTCGTCCTGTTTTACGGGCGTTATTTCGCCGCGCGAGAGCTTGTCGAGCGTCTCGATGATAAGCTCTCCGCCTAAGACCGCGAGTCTGTCAAACAGCTCGCCTGCGGTCTCGTTCTCGCCGATCGGGGTCTCGGAGGTCAGAAGGATATCGCCCGTGTCAAGTCCTACGTCCATCAGCATGGTGGTAACGCCCGTTACAGCCTCGCCGTCGAGGACAGCCTGCTGGATCGGGGCTGCGCCGCGGTATTTGGGAAGCAATGAGCCGTGGATATTAACGCAGCCGTAACGCGGAAGGTCGAGCACGGACTTAGGCAAAATCTGACCGTATGCCGCGACGACTATCACGTCAGGCTTTAATTCCGCAAGAGAATTATACGCTTCCTCGGACTTCATGCTCTTCGGCTGAAAGACGGGAACGCCGAGCTTTTGCGCACAGACCTTTACGTCGGGCGGAGTGAGGGTCATTTTTCTTCCCTGCGGCTTGTCGGGCTGAGTGAAAACGCCGACGACCGTGTGTTCCTCACACGCAGCTAACCTTTCGAGGGCAGGCACCGCAAAATCGGGCGTGCCCATGTAAACTATTCTCATGAGTTCTCCATTTCCTCCACTTCGCGCGGGGTGAGGATGCGCTCGGCGACGTCCTTGAAAACAACGCCGTTGAGGTGGTCGATCTCGTGGCAGAACGCCTTTGCGAGAAGCTCTCTGCCGTCGATGGTGAACTCGTCGCCGTTTCTGTCCTGAGCCTTGACCTTGACGTAATCGGGGCGTTTGGTGATTCCCCACTGTCCCGGGAACGAGAGGCAGCCCTCAAGACCCTCCTGCTCGCCGCTGAACGCGATTATCTGGGGGTTTACAAGCTCGATGACGCCCTCGCCCACGTCGATAACGACGACGCGGCGCAGCATTCCGACCTGCGGAGCCGCAAGACCCACGCCGTTTGCCTTGTGCATGGTCTCAGCCATGTCGTCGAGGAGGGTGGCGAGCTTATTATCGAATTTTTCAACGGGACGGCAGCGCTTTTTGAGAATCGGGTCGCCGTCCTTAACAATATTTCTGATTGCCATAGTATCACCTTTAGTGTTTGAAATTCAGCACACCAGCGCGTTCATGTCAGCGTAGGCGGTCACCCTTTGGAACTCCTTTTCCTCGCCGAAGCCAAGCAGCGCTCCTGACAAAAGCGCCCGGAACTCGCGGTTGTTTCTGCATTTTATAATCAGCTTATAGCGGAATTTATTGCTCACCTTCACAACGAGCGCCGGAGACGGTCCGAGGATCCGCAGTGGCAGATTCGGGTGCTCCGAGCGCGCCATACCGACGAAGATATCGAGAAACCTCGCCGCCGCGCGGAGAGTGAGCTGCTGATTCTCGCCGACGAAGCCGACAAGACAGATATCCGCAAACGGCGGATAGAGCATCATCTCGCGCATTTTTATCTCGGTTTCGTAAAACGCCTCGTAGTCCTGCCGCGCCGCCATGCCGATGATAAGGTTGTCGGGCGTGTAGGACTGGATGACCGCGACTCCCTTCTCCTTACCTCTGCCGCTTCTGCCGACTACCTGAGTGAGCAGCGAGAAAGCGCGCTCGTAGCTGCGGTAGTCGTCGGCGTAGAGGGCGTGGTCGGTGTTGAGCACTCCGACGAGGGTCACGTTGGGGAAGTCAAGTCCTTTTGCGACCATCTGGGTGCCGACGAGGATGTCGTATTCTCCGTTTGAAAACGAAGATATCATGCGCTCGTACGAAGCCTTTGACGAAGCCGCGTCGGTGTCCATGCGCAGAATGCGCGCGTTCGGGAAGATCTCCGCAACGTCGCGTTCAGCCTTCTGGGTGCCTGTACCGCCGAGGCGGAGGCTGTGGCTGTGGCAGGTGGGGCACTCGCCCGAAAACGGCGCCGAATAGCCGCAGTAGTGGCACATCATGCGGTTGTTGCGTATGTGGTAGGTGAGCGAAATAGAGCAGTTCGGACAGGTCACGCTGTCGCCGCAATGGGTGCAGGTCACGAAGGAATTGTGACCCCTGCGGTTGAGCAGCAATATACTCTGTCTGCCGTGCTCAAGGTTTTGTTCAAGCTGTTCGAGCAGCACCTGAGAGAATCCCGTGGTGTTGCCCGACTGTACCTCAAGGTTCATGTCAGCCGTGATAACGTCGGGCAGCCTTGCCTCGCCGTAGCGGTTTTTCAGAACATTGAGAGAATATCGCCCGGTCCGGGCGTAGTAATAGGTTTCGACGCTCGGGGTCGCCGAGCTTAAAATAAGCAGCGCGCCGCCGCGTGAACAGCGGTACATCGCTATCTCACGCGCGTGGTACCTCGGGGAGCTTTCGGACTTGTAGCTGTACTCCTGCTCCTCGTCCATAATTATCAGACCGACGTTTTCAAACGGCGCGAAAACCGCGCTGCGCGTTCCGATAACTATCTGCGCCAAGCCCTTTTTGACGCGCTTGTACTCGTCGAGCCGTTCGCCCAGAGAAAGCGCGCTGTGGAAAACCGCGATCCTGTCGCCGAAGCGCTTTGTAAACAGCGCGACGAACTGCGGCGTGAGCGATATCTCGGGCACCATGACGATGATACCCTTGCCGTCGCCCATCACGCGCTCGATGAGCTTCATGAACACGCTCGTTTTGCCCGATCCTGTTATGCCGTAAAGCAGGCTGACATGCGGATTTTCGTCGCGGTACTCCGAAAGAAGATTGTCGCAGGCGCGCTGCTGCTCGTCCGAAAGAACAAGCTCGCCGATATTCTCGTCAGCCTCGCGGTTATCGATGCGGAAAACCTCCTCGTCAAAGAGGTTAACAACGCCTTTTTTGACAAGGGCGTCGATGACCGCCGCGCTCACTCCGGTGTAGTAGCGTATCTCCTTTACCGGAGCCGCACCGACCATTTGAAGCAGCTCGACCGCGCTCTCCTGCTTTGGCGTGAGCTTTTGAGAGGAGAGGTCGCAGTTAGGCGCAAGCGCCGCCATCTTTGTTACCGCGTCGTTTACCCTGCGGAACGCTTCCTCGGATTTATAGAGCAGGCCGTCGCGAACCATCTCGTCGGGCAGGCGGCTGTCGGCAAGTCCGAAGTCGTCCATCAGCCTTTCGAGACGTACCGGCTTGCGCTTTGAGTAGATGTAGTTATATATCCGCTGCTTTTCGTCGTCGAGAATCGAGCCGCCGTCCTCTGCGCGTACGCTGTAGACGGTGCTCAGGCGGTAGTTTATCCCGGCGGGCAGCATTGTCTTTACCGCGTCGTAGAAGGTGCAGAAGTACCGCTCCTTCATGAATTTCGCGATACCCAGCAGCTCCTGCGAGAGCACAGGCTCACAGTCGAGCACCGAAATAAGCTCCTTCAGCTTTGGGTCGGGTTCGACGCAGTGAAGCTCCGTCACGATACCCTGACGGCGGCGGTTACCCCTGCCGAAGGGAACAAGAACGCGCTTGCCGACGGCGCAGTCAGCCGCTAAGCGATCGGGTACGAGGTAGTCAAATTCGCGGTCAAACGAGAAAGTGGTATTTTCAACCGCCGTTTTGGCGGCTAAAAGCGTTTTCATTCCTTAGATTTCGTCCTCGTCAGGCTCAACGAGGTCAATCTCGTGATTCTTGATTTCTTCGATCGCCATCAGAACGGGCTTTTCCTCGGTAACAACGCCGTCGCGCTCAAAAACCTCGGTGATCTCTCTTGCTCTTTTGGACACGCCTACAACCAGAGCGTACTTGCTCTGCTTGCCCTCAAATAAATCGTCTACATTAACCTTGTGCATTGTGATTTCTCCTTTCGTGCGCCGTTACTGCGCGTGAATAATATCGTAAACCTCTTTGACGGCGACGTCGAGGTCGTTGTTGATTACGTTGTGCTTGTATCTGCTGCGGCAGCCGATCTCTTCCTTTGCCTTTTCGAGCCGCCTCTCAACGGTTTCCTCGTCCTCGGTGCCGCGGCTGCGTAGCCTGCGCTCAAGGGTCTCGAAGTTCGGCGGAAGCACGAATATGCTCAGGATACCCGGGTACTTCTTCATTACCTGAAGCGCGCCCTCTACCTCGATTTCGAGAAAAACCGTCTTGCCCTGATCGAGCAGCTCGTTGAGCTGGCTGATGGGAGTGCCGTAGAAGTTGTGGCAATACTCGGCGTACTCGAGGTAGCCGCCGTCTGCGATCTTGTCGGTAAACTCCTTTCGCGTAACGAAGTTGTAGTGCACTCCGTTTACCTCTCCCTCGCGGGGTTCGCGCGTGGTGTCGGATACCGAAACGCAGACGTTCGGGTCAAGCTCCCTGAGCTTTTGGAGAATTGTGCCCTTGCCTACTCCCGAGGAACCGGAATACAGCACGAGCTTTCCTTTTTGATTAGTCATCCTTATCCTCACTTTCCTCGGCGCGGTTCTGGATAGTCTCGCAGGATACCGCCGAGAGCACTACGTGGTTGCTCTCGCTCACAAGCACCGATTTGCATTTTCTGCCGCAGGTGGCGTCGATAAGCATTCCGCTCGACTTTGCCTCCTGAACGATTCGCTTCACGGGAGCCGCGTCAGGCGCGACCACCGCTATGAGCTTGTCGGAGCTTACGAGATTGCCGAAGCCGATGTTTATTAATTTCATATTCTTTCTGCCTTTACTCGATGTTCTGAACCTGCTCGCGGATCTTCTCGATCTCGCTCTTGATGTCTACCACCTTGTGGGCGAGAACCGCGTCCTGAACCTTTGAGCCGATGGTGTTTGCCTCGCGGTTCATCTCCTGAATGATGAAATCGAGCTTTCTGCCCACAGGCTCGCCGCGCTCAAGAAACTCGCGGAGCTGGTCGATGTGGCTGCGCAGACGCACAGTCTCCTCGGCTACCGCGACCTTGTCCGAGAACAGCGCGACCTCGGTGAGAACTCGCTGCTCGTCGATCTCTACGCTGAAGCTGTCGAGCGTCTGACGGATTCGGTCGAGCAAACGCTCCTCGTAATCCCTTACGGTCTGCGGAGAACGCGCCTCGATTTCGGATACGATGGAAAGAATGGTTTCTGTCCTGCCGAGAACGTCCACCTTTAGCTTCTCGCCCTCGGCGGCGCGCATCGCTACGAACGCGTCGAGAGCCTGCTGCGCTGCCGTGAGAACGTCAGCGGTTATCTGTTCCTCGTCCTCAGCCGCCTTGTGAACCGTGAACACGTCCGGGAACCGCGAGAGCGACATAGCCGTCGCGTCGTTCGGCACTCCGTAGGTCTCGCTGATCTCCTTGATCGCGGCGAGATATCCGGCGACGAGCTGGTGGTTAACCGCAACCTCAGAGGCTGCCTCCTCGCTTGCGCCGACCGATACGAACATATCGATCTTGCCTCTCGATACGCGCGAGGATACATAGCTCTTGAGCTTCTCGTCGAGAAAGCTGTAGGCGCGCGGAGTGCGGCAGTTGAACTCGAAGTAGCGGTGGTTGACGCTCTTGATTTCAACAGAGATCTCACGTCCGTTTATTTCCGTTTCACAGCGACCGAAGCCTGTCATTGAATGTATCATATTAAGACTTCCTTTCACTAGATTTATTTGTTTTTTCGTATTCAATATATTATACCACCGTCTGTTTGTTTTGGCAATGGTTTTGTAACTATTTTGTAATATATTTAACAGGCGTGAAAAGGTGCAATAATAACAAGATGAACCCATCGCGCGTAAACGTGCACCCATAAGTTAACTAAAACCTATAGTCCGCGTGATAAAATACTTGATTTTTGCTTTTAAAAGTAGTATTATAAGGGGTAAGATTGCAAAGGAGGTATAAAAAGTTGGACGAAAATAAGGAATTCAACAATGAAACCGTTTCCGACGAAGATGTAAACAATACCGAGGCTGCCGCGGACGTTTCCGGGACCGCCGAGGAAAATACCGAAGAAGCTGCCGCGGATACCGCCGAAACCGTTGAGGATAATACCGACGAGGTTTTGGCTGACGATACCGCCGCAGGCGAATTCGCAGAGGAGCTTGCCGAGGTCGGCGAAGACGCCGCAGCAACGGCTCCCGCTAAAAAGAGCATTATTATGAAGCCGATTCTGATCGCCGCTTGCATCGTGTTTGTTGTGGCGCTCGCGGCGCTCGTTATCAGACTGTTCTTCAACACAGGCGTCGACGGCACATGGCACTACGAAAGAGAAGTTCCGATGATGGCTTCCGATGCCACCGACGATCAGGCTGTCGAGAACGTTGTCGTGGATTACTACTTCACCTTTAACAACGGCGAGGTCGAAGCGACTATCGGTACCGTTACAAGCAAGGGTACTTACGAGGTGACCAAAAACTCAGACGGCAAGTCCGTTATGACTATGGATCTGACCGACCTCATAACAAGCTACAACTTCCTGCCCTACGGCGAGTACGAAATCAACGTCAGCGGCAACGTCTTTACCGGCAGAAAGCTCACGCTCAGCACTTCCGCCAGCGAGACCGCCACGATCGAAATGACCTCCGGTTCATACACCGCTCCCACACTTGAGCGCGAAGGCGAGTTCACTCCCGTTGAGGAGATCGAGGGAAAGTGGCTGTTCAATCAGGAGGGCTACGACCTCAGCTATGAGTTCACAAAGGACGGCAAGGCTGTTTATCACGAGAAGGTCAGCCAGATGAATATGTACACCGGCTCGTACATGACCGTTGACTACACGATCGAGGGTATCTACGAGGTCAACGATTCCGCTATTTCACTGCACTTCTACTACACCAAGGAAAGCTCGATGGACATCACCTATCAGTCCGACGGCGACACTCTCTACATCAACGGCTTCCCCTTCACCAAGGAAGGCACCTCTACCGCTGATCAGGCTGAATAATACCGAAAAAGGAGCGATTTCATGTCAGGACATAATAAATGGAGCACTATTAAGCAGAAAAAAGGCAAGAACGACGCTGCAAGAGCAAAGGTTTTCACCAAAATCGGCAGAGAGCTGATTGTTGCGATCAAAACCGGCGGCAGCGCAGACCCCAACGTTAACTCAAAGCTTCGCGACACCATCGCTAAGGCTAAGGCGGCTAACGTTCCCAACGACAACATCGAAAGAATCATCAAGAAGGCTGCCAACGACAGCGATTCCACCAACTACGAGGCTGTTACCTACGAGGGCTACGGTCCCTGCGGCATCGCCGTTATCGTTGAGGCGCTTACCGACAACCGCAACCGCACAGCCGGCGAGGTCAGACATTACTTCGACAAGTTCGGCGGCAACATGGGTACCCAGGGCTGCGTAGGCTTTATGTTCCAGCGCAAGGGCGTGCTCGTTATAGAGCGCGAGGAGCTTGAAAAGGACGAGGACGCCGTTATGACCGACGCTCTTGAGGTCGGCGCCGCTGACTTTGAGGCTGACGACGATATCTTTACCATCTACACCGAGCCCGACGATTTCGGCGCGGTAAGAGACGACCTCGAAAAGCTCGGCTACACCTTCGTTTCGGCTGAAATCGAGATGGTTCCCGATACCTACACCAAAATCGAGGACGAGGACGCCGCCGTTAAGATGCAGAAGATGCTCGATATGTTTGAGGATAACGACGATATTCAGAACGTTTGGCACAACTGGGATTTTTGATTCGCGTGCTCAACGTTTGATTTACCGGTAACGCTTGGCGTTTCGCGGGAAATTTTCATCAGACAAAGTAAGTTTGATTTGCTGACGTTCATCTTACGGCGCGTCAGACGTTTGTACCAACAAATAATGCAGCCTATCCCTGAAACGTTCAGGGATAGGCTGTTTTTTTGTGATTATGGCATTTTTTTGAGCCGCTTAACCCTTGCGGATAAACAGCACGCCGAGGGTTCCGGGACCGCAGTGGGAGGTTACGGTGCAGCCTGCCGTGGTCTCGAGGATCTCTTCAAAGCCCGGCTGCAGCTCGTTTATCTTGTCGCGGACAGCGTTTACCGTCGCCTCGGAGCAGCGTGTGTGGGTAATGAAAATTCGGTGACGCTCAATATCCTCGCGGTTTTTCAGGCGCTCGGTCACGTAGTTGAGAATTACCTTGTCTATCGTGCCGCGGAACTTTTTGCCGGAAAGCATTCTGCCGCCCGTTACCTCAATGCAGGGTTTGAGCTTGAGCAGGTTAGCTCCCAGAGCCGCTACAGACGAGCAGCGGCCGCCCTTGCGGAGATAATCGATGCTGTCTACAACAAAGCTCGCCTCTACCCTGCCGGTCAGTGCGCGGCACTCCTCGGCGATCTCCTTTGCGGACGCGCCGTTTTCAGCCATTTCGCAGGCGTGGAGAACCACAAGACCCGAACCGGTCGAGAGATTGCGCGTATCGACAACCTCGACGCCGCCTACCTCCTCGGCAGCCATGCGCGCGGTTGCGTGAGAGCTCGAAAAGTCTGCGCTGATGTTGAAGTGGACTATTTCAAAGCCCTGCTTGCGCCAGTTGCGGAACATGCTGAGAAAATCGTTGAGGTTAGGCGCTGAGGTCTTGGGAAGCCTGCCGCTCTCGTTAACATACTCGTAAATGTCCTCGGGAGTAGCTTCTATTCCGTCCTTGCGGATTTTGTCGCCCATTACAACATAGAGCGGTACGATGCTGATGTTATATTTTTTAACAAGCTCGGGCGAAAGGTCGCAGGTGCTGTCCGAAATAATTTTTACTTTCACGATAATTCCTCCTATAAATCAGTAGAATTTTACACAGATTTATTTTATCATCATTCGTAAGTTTTTACAAGCGAATTTTAAAAAATTGAATATAAATATACAACCGCTTATTTTATTGCGTAAAAATATGCAATTTTCAATTGAAACAAGCTTTCTGCGAGCGCATGCGACCGCATACAGGACGAAAAAAATAAAATTTTAATTGCATATAAATAACTAATTTATTTTTTGCTTCTGCGACCGTATACGATCGTATACAAGAAGAAGAAGAAAAAGAAGAAGAAGAAGATAAAGAAGAAGATAAAGAACACACACTCTTTTATGCGCGCGCGTGAAAATCGCAAAAGCGTTTAAAACGCAAAGCAGACCGTCTGCTGACAGTCTGCCTCGCGATTGTGTGTTTTATGAAAATGAATGTCCCATTAAGAGCATTGCATTTTACCTATGCCGTCCGAAAACCCTCTCTATCGCCTCAAAATCCAGTATTTATGCGGCGTTTCGGTGATTTCCTGAGTCTTATTATACAAAAAATTTCCGTCATTTTCAAGAGGAAAATGACGGATTTGTCTTTTCTAAACAGCAAATATGACAAATTGCACATATTCTTTAAGTCAGGTTTGTGCAGTATTTTCGCGAATTCCTTGCTAATCCGCGAAATTCGAGGGTTTTCGATTTTCGCTATCGGCAAATAATACAAAAAAGTGTTGGTGATTTTGACAGGTTATAATTCTTATACAGAATTTCAAGGCACGATTTTATTGAACTTAAAAAAATTTTTAAATATTTCGAACATTTGTTTGCAATTTCTGAGAATATGGGTTATAATAGAATTACAGGGATTTCGGAACGCCCCGCCGAAAAAACTGCGCGAAAAGACAGTAACGAATAACTCACTGCAAAAGGAAGGACGAAAGATGAATTATCTTGCATGGTCAATGGAATACAAAAACACCGCGGACGAACTCGCCAAGGTGATAGATAAACTTAAAGCTCAGCGCGCAAGCGCTTCTCCGTCAGTCAAAAAGGAGCTTGACCGCAAAATCTCCAAGTTCCGCATTTATTTCCGCGAATGTATGGAAACCGCTTCGCTGCTCAGGGAAAGGCACAGTGACGCCGCATGAGAACTCCTGTTTACCGCCTTACGGAACATAACGAGAACCGCTACAGCATGATGAGCGGTCAATTCAAATCAGGCTCCGACAACAGCGCCGAGCGCAAAAGGATGTGCAGTATCCTCAACAAGGCGATGTACGACACACTCACTCATCAGCAGCTGTGCTGCCTGCTGGGATACATAAACGGCATTCCCCAAAAGCAGATTGCCGAGGAAATGCACCTCTCGTGCTCAACCGTCTGCCGCCACATCAAGGCGGCTAAAACAAAGCTGCAGCGCATTGCTAAATATTACTCGTGACCGCGCTTCTGGGCGGCGTTCTCGTGAAACAGCACGTCGCTGATGGACATCTTGCGGATTATGTTGCGCACGGTCACGTCAAGTCCGCTGCCCTCGCGGTAGTCGGCAGGATAGATAAAATCCACCCTGTTGCGTTCGAGGAGCGCTTCAACCTTCTTTCTGTCCTGATAAACCGCGATGGAGTAGCCGCCGTAAGCCTTCATCATCTTCATGCACGGCACGTCCGAAAGCCCGTCGCCGATATAAATCATATTGCAAAACGGCACGCGCTTGCTGTCGTCGGGCATTGAGCGGTTCAGGTCAACGTCGTTTTCAACATCGAGCACGCCCTTGTTTATCCGGTAAACAAACTGCGTCTTGTTGGTGTAGTTAACGTCGGTTTTCGGCCAGACGGGCTTGCCCGATGAGTCGTAGAGGAACTCGCAGGCAAAGATGCTGCGGAATTTTCCGGCGATTCTGGTGCCCTCGATTATCTCCTTCATTCCCGACGAGATTATGTAGTGCTCGACCACAACGCCGCATTCGCTGCCGAAGGCGTTTATCCGCTCAAACCAGTCCTCTACCCCGTCGAAAAACTCAACGCTCCTGCCCATTTCAACAAGCTCGCTGCGGCGAAGCGGCTTACCGCGCTGCTCAGACATACGCACCATCGCGTACATATAGGCGAGAACGGAATCCATGTGCTCGCGGCTGCCGAGGTCGTTCGCAAAGCTCCAGAACTCTCCGCTGTCCATACCGAGGCTCGGAATAAAGCTGTATTCCTGCATATCGCGCGTTGAGAGCGTGCGGTCAAAGTCGTACATCAGGGCGACAATCGGTTTTTCGGTCATAAAAAAGCACTCCCTTCCGCTTAAATGATATCACATTAATACCGCGATTGCAATCGGTTTTTTGGTCTGAGCCAAACGGCGGCAATCATATCTCCGGCGAAAAAATCATATCCTGTTTTGTAAGAAAATATGACGGAGGTAATAAAATGTCAGAATATCTGCCCGAGGGAAGGCTTTTGACCGACCCCGAGAATATCCATAAAATCAGCTCGCCTAAGCTGCTGCGCGAGGCTTGCGAGCAGGAAGCGGTGATTGAAGCCAGAGCAGTTATGTGCGACGCGGGTCACAACCTGACCGTAGACCTCGGCTGTATGCGCGGAGTGATTCCCCGGGAGGAAGGCGCGCTCGGAATACGCGACGGCAGCGTCAGGGATATCGCGATAATATCGCGCGTCAACCGACCCGTATGTTTTACGGTGACAGGATTTAAAACCGACCGCTCAGGCGCCGAATACGCTGTGCTTTCACGCGAGAAGGCACAGAAAAAATGTATGGAGGCTTACATCTCGTCACTAAGAAAAGGCGATGTGGTTGACGCGAAGATAACCCACCTCGAGAGCTTCGGAGCGTTCGCCGACATAGGCTGCGGAATCGTCGCACTGATGCCGATCGACGCGATCTCTGTCTCGCGGATAGAGCACCCGAAGGAGCGTTTTTCGGTGGGAATGGACATACGCGCGGTGGTTCGCTCGCTCGAAAACGGCAGAATCAGCCTGAGCCACAAGGAGCTTTTGGGAACGTGGGAGCAGAACGCCGCCCGTTTCCGCGCTGGCGAGACGGTCTCGGGAATCGTGCGCAGCGTGGAGCACTACGGCGCGTTTGTGGAGCTAACCCCGAACCTCGCAGGTCTTGCCGAAAGCCGCGCAGGAGTTGAGGCAGGTCAGCAGGCGAGCGTTTACATCAAGAGCATTATTCCCGACAAGATGAAAATCAAGCTCATTATTATCGACACCTTCGACTACAAATACAACCCCAAGCCGCCCGAGTATTTTTTCAGGGAGCGACACCTCGACCGCTTTCTCTACTCGCCCGAGGGCTGCAAAAAGCGCGTTGAAACGGTTTTTGACTGAGCATTGTACCGTTTATCGCCCTGTGCTCGCTTGAATAAACCGCCGCGTTGTGGTATGATATGAGCAAGGAGTTGATTTGGATGGAAACGATTTTGCTCATAATCGGAATTGTCGCCGTTATTTTACTTGCGGTGCTGATTGTTTTAATTCTGATTCAGAATAATAAACGCGTCGACGAACAGTATCTTGCGCGGCAGATAAGCACGGATATCTCCCGTCAGCAAAGCGAGCTGCGGCAGGAGCTGAGCGCGCAGACGCAAAACTCCATAAGCGCGATGGGCGGAATGCTCGAAAACCGTCTGCAGGGCTTTGCAGCGTCGAACAGCCGCGAGCTTGAGGGTATTCGCGAAACCGTTGAAAAGCGGCTCAACTACATTCAGGCGGACAACAACCGTCAGCTTGAGGAAATGCGCAATACCGTTGACGAAAAGCTCAACAAGAGTCTTGAAGAAAAACTGAACAACAGCTTCTCGCTCGTCAGTCAGCGGCTCGAGCAGGTTTACAAGGGTCTCGGCGAAATGCAGAACCTCGCGGTGGGAGTCGGCGACCTCAAAAAGGTGCTCTCTAACGTAAAAACGCGCGGTATTCTCGGCGAAATCCAGCTCGGAAGCATTCTCGCGGAAATCCTCTCGCCCACCCAGTACGAGGAAAACGCCGCCACAAAGCAAGGCTCGCGCAACCGCGTTGAGTTCGCGGTGAAGCTGCCTGCGGACGACGGAGGGTTTATTTACCTGCCGATAGACTCGAAATTTCCGGGCGACACCTATCTTGCTCTGCGCGAGGCTGTCGAAAGCAGCGACAAGGCGCAGCTTGAACAGTGCGAAAAGGCGCTGCTGAACACTATCCGCAGCGAAGCAAAGGACATCCACGACAAGTACATCGATCCGCCGCACACCACGGACTTTGCGGTTATGTTCCTGCCGTTTGAGGGCTTGTACAGCGAGATTGTCAACCGCGGAATGGTTGAGGAGTTACAGCACAAATACAAGGTGAGCATTGCCGGTCCGAGCACAATGGCGGCGCTGCTGAACGCGCTT
Source organism: uncultured Ruminococcus sp. (assembly GCA_902765625.1). Lineage (GTDB taxonomy): Bacteria > Bacillota > Clostridia > Oscillospirales > Acutalibacteraceae > Ruminococcoides. Next base: position 21,495 of record CACXAO010000010.1, read on the forward strand.
CAAATGGGCTTCCGCACGCTCGCGGTTCAAAAGCGGAGCGCCGAGGTCTGGGATGTGCTGCGCAGCGTAAAGAAAGAATTCGACAGCTTCTCCGACGTGCTCGAAAAAACTCAGACGCGCCTCGATCAGGCAAACAAAGAGCTTGACGCGCTTGTCGGCGTGAGAACAAGGCAAATGCAAAAGCAGCTCGCAAAGGTAAGCTCTTCTGAGAGAGTTGAGAGTTAAGAGTGGAGAGTTAAGTGAAGGGCGGGACACCCGCACCCGATTTAAATGATTAAACGGAAAGGTCTGACAAAGCGTCAAGCCTTTCCGCTTTTTTATTATTCTGAAAAAGAAAATATCTAAACTCTAAACTCTCAAAGAAGCGGTTTCAGATACAATCCCGTGTACGAATCGGGGTTCTGCGCAACCTGCTCCGGCGTGCCCTGCGCGACGATCTGACCGCCCATGTCGCCGCCCTCGGGTCCGAGGTCGATAATATGGTCGGCGGTTTTGATGAGGTCGAGGTTGTGCTCGATCACGACAACCGTGTTGCCGCCCTCAACGAGCAGTTGAAGCACATCTACAAGGCGGTGAACGTCTGCGATGTGAAGTCCCGTGGTCGGTTCGTCGAGGATATATATCGTCCTGCCTGTGCTGCGCTTCGAAAGCTCCGTCGCGAGCTTGACGCGCTGCGCCTCGCCGCCCGAAAGCGTAGTTGCCGGCTGACCGAGCTTGATATAGCCGAGGCCTACGTCGTAGAGGGTCTTTAGGCGGCGGTAGAGCTTAGGAAGGTTCGCGAAGAACTCCATAGCTTCCTCAACGGTCATGTCGAGCACGTCCGAAATGCTCTTGCCCTTGTACTTTACCTCAAGAGTTTCGCGGTTGTAGCGCTTGCCCTTGCAGACCTCGCACGGAACGTAGACGTCAGAGAGGAAGTGCATTTCTATCTTTATAATTCCGTCGCCCTGACATGCCTCGCACCTGCCGCCCTTGACGTTGAACGAGAAACGGCTCTGGTCGAAACCGCGCATCTTTGCGTCCTGAGTTGTGGCAAACAGCGCGCGGATGTCGGTGAACAGCCCGGTATAAGTCGCGGCGTTCGAACGCGGCGTTCTGCCGATCGGGCTTTGGTCGATCTCAATCACCTTGTCGAGGTTCTCGATGCCGCGCAGCTCCTTGTGCTTTCCCGAAATCGTCTTGGCGCGGTTCAGCTCGCGTGCGAGGGTCTTGTAGAGAATCTCGTTGATGAGCGAGCTTTTGCCCGAGCCTGAAACGCCCGTTACGCAGACAAGCTTGCCGAGCGGAATCTTAACATTGATATTCTTCAGGTTATTCTCGGCGGCTCCGCGAATCTCGAGGAACTTGCCGTTGCCCTTTCGCCTTTCAGCAGGAACGGGAACCGCGCGTCTGCCGCTCAGATACTGACCGGTTATTGAAGCCTCGCACGCCTTGATTTCGTCCACGTTGCCGGTGCAGACGATCTGACCGCCGTGGATTCCGGCGCCGGGTCCCACGTCAACAATGCAGTCGGCGGCGTACATTGTATCCTCGTCGTGCTCGACCACGATCACCGTATTGCCGAGGTCGCGCAGCCGCTTGAGAGTGCCGAGAAGCTTCTCGTTGTCGCGCTGATGAAGTCCGATGCTAGGCTCGTCGAGGATATAGAGAACACCCATCAGCGAGCTGCCGATTTGCGTGGCAAGGCGGATCCTCTGGCTTTCGCCGCCGCTCAGGGTGCCCGCGCTGCGCGAAAGGGTCAGGTAGCCCAGACCCACGCTCTTGAGGAAGTTGAGGCGTTCGGTGATCTCCTTTATGATTTCCTCGCCGATTATCTTCTCCTTCTCGCTCAGCTCGAGCGACTGAATGAAGTCGATCGCGTCGACAACGCTCTTTTTGCAGAAGTCGGCAATATTGATTCCGCCCACGGTGACGGCTAAGCTCTCCTTGCTCAGGCGGTCGCCCTTGCAGTCGTCGCAGGGGATTTCAGCCATATAGCTGCGGATCTCGTCCTTTATCCAGTTGGACGAGGTCTCGCGGTAGCGGCGGTCGAGGTTAGTTATCACGCCCTCAAACGGGTGCTCGTAGGTGCCGCTGCCGTAGACGTTCCGGCGGTGCATGGTGAGCTTTTCGTCGCCCGTGCCGTAGAGTATCTTCTGAACAACGTCGTCGGGCAAATCGCGGATAGGCGTGCTCAGCGAGAACTTGTAGCGCCTGGCGAGCGCGTCGAAGTACATAGCCGCTATGGTGCTGCCCTCCATCGCCCAGCCGCCGCCTTTTACGCCGCCGTCCTTTATGCTTTTATTCCTGTCGGGAATTATTTTATTCTCGTCGATCTTGAGGAAAACGCCCAGACCCGTGCACTTCGGGCAGGCTCCGAACGGATTGTTGAACGAGAACATACGCGGCGTAAGCTCGTCGATGCTGACCCCGTGGTCGGGACAGGCGTACTTCTGCGAAAATACTACGTCCTCGTCGCCGAAATTGACCATGACGATGCCGCCGCTGTGCTTTGAGGCGGTCTCGATGCTGTCGGAAAGCCGCGAGGTTATCTCGGGCTTGATCACCAATCTGTCGACGATGATTTCTATATTATGCTTTTTATTTTTCTCTAAAGGAATTTTCTCTTGGAGATCGTAGACTATTCCATCGGCGCGTACGCGTACAAAGCCTGCCTTTCGCGCGCTGTCGAGCACCTTGGCGTGCTCGCCCTTTCTGCCGCGGACAACGGGCGACATTACCTGAATCTTCGTTCCAACGGGATAGGTCATTATTTTGTCGACGATCTGGTCTACCGTCTGCTGGCGTATCTCGCGGCCGCAGACCGTGCAGTGAGGCACGCCGATCCTCGCGTAAAGCAGTCGCAGGTAGTCGTAGATCTCGGTTACGGTGCCGACGGTCGAACGCGGATTCTTGGATGTGGTCTTTTGGTCGATCGAAATCGCCGGGGATAGTCCCTCTATGCTCTCGACGTTCGGCTTGTCCATCTGACCGAGAAACATTCGCGCATACGACGACAAGCTCTCGACATAGCGGCGCTGACCCTCGGCGTAGATCGTATCGAAGGCGAGCGAGCTTTTGCCCGAGCCGGACAGACCCGTGATGACCACGAGCTTCTCTCGCGGGATTTCGACGTCTATATTTTTAAGGTTGTGTTCCTTTGCGCCTTTTACAATAATTCTTTCAAGTGACATAGCTCTGATTCCTGTCGTATATTATTTATATTAGTATACCACATTTATTTTAAAATATCAAGCGTTTTTCGTAAGTTTGTTCGAAATCTTGGCAACAAAAAGCGGCGGAAGCTTATTACTCCCACCGCTCGTTATTATTCTTCTGCGGAATTATTATCCTTATTTTCGGTCGTGCCGTCAACAGTGTTCGCTGTTGCTTCGGCAAACCCGGAAACAGACTCTTCTTCCTCGGGCTCCTCGGCAGGCTCCACGTAAGTGCCGTTCATAACAGCCTCAAAGTCCGCGCCGCTCATCTTTTCGTGCTTGATCAGATACGCGGCGATCTCGTGCAGCTTGTCGATGTTCTCGCTGAGCAGCTTCTCTGCCTTTGCGTAGGCGTCGTTGACTATCTCAAGCACAAGCTCGTCGATCTTGGCGGCGGTAGCCTCGCTGTAGTCCTGAGTGCGCGCCATATCCCTGCCGAGGAATACGCTGCCGCTCTCGGAGCCGTAGTTTACGCAGCCAAGCTCCTTGGTCATGCCGTACTTGGTGACCATCGCGCGCGCGGTCTTTGTCGCACGCTCGATGTCGTTGGACGCGCCTGTTGAGATGTCGTCGAGGATCAGCGCCTCAGCAACGCGTCCGCCGAGGGATACCACGATATCCTCGAGCATTTCACTGCGCGAATTGTACGACTTGTCCTCGGTGGGCAGAGGCATTGTGTAGCCGCCTGCCATGCCGCGGGGTATGATCGAGATCTCGTGAACGGGATCCTGAGTTTCGAGCACGTCGAAGAGGATCGCGTGACCTGCCTCGTGATAAGCGGTCAGCTTCTTCTCCTTGTCGCTCATTACCTTGCTCTTTTTCTCCGCGCCGACTACGACCTTGATCGTCGCTTCCTCGATCTCCTTCATGGTGATCGCCTTTTTATCGGCACGCGCCGCGAGGAGAGCTGCCTCGTTGAGCAGGTTTTCGAGGTCGGCTCCGGTGAAGCCCGCGGTGGTCTTGGCGATGGTGCGGAGCTTTACGTCGGGAGCAAGCGGCTTTTTGCGCGCGTGAACCTTGAGGATGGCCTCACGGCCGTTAACGTCGGGATAGCTTACGACAACCTGACGGTCGAAACGTCCGGGTCTGAGGAGAGCCGGGTCGAGAACGTCGGGACGGTTGGTCGCGGCGATCAGGATTACGCCCTCGTTAACGCCGAAGCCGTCCATCTCTACAAGCAGCTGGTTGAGGGTCTGCTCGCGCTCGTCGTTGCCGCCGCCGAGACCTGCGCCTCTCTGTCTGCCGACAGCGTCGATCTCGTCGATAAAGATGATACACGGAGCGTTCTTCTTCGCCTGGTCAAAGAGGTCGCGGACGCGCGACGCACCTACGCCGACGAACATCTCTACGAAGTCCGAACCCGAAATTGAGAAGAACGGAACGCCTGCCTCGCCTGCAACTGCGCGCGCAAGGAGGGTTTTACCGGTTCCGGGAGGTCCCACGAGCAGCACGCCCTTTGGAATGCGCGCGCCAAGCTTGTTGAACTTATCGGGATTTTTAAGGAACTCGACTACCTCGGCAAGCTCTTCCTTCTCCTCGTCGGCTCCTGCAACGTCGTCGAAGGTTGTCTTGCGCTTTTCGTCGTTTGTATTTTTGATTTTAGCCTTGCCGAAGTTCATCTCTCTGCCGATGCCTCCGCTGCCCATGCGCTTCATCAGGAATATCCATGCGCCGATGAAGATGGCAACCATGATGATCGTCGGGATGAGCTCGAGCAGGAACGAATTGTCGCTCGCACGGATGTAGTTGTACTTTACAGGCTCGTCGGGCGTTGACTTCTCGTTGATCTGGTCGATAAACAGGCGGATATCGGCGAGCTGTCCCTTGACGACGACCTTGGACTTGGTTTCGGTCTGCTCTCCTACCCCCGCGAGAGCTGTGAGCGGATTGCTGGCGGCGCTCTCCTCGGTTTTGGGATACGCCTTCTCGCCCTCCTTGAGGGTGATTTCAATCGCGCCTGTGCCGTAGTTGATCGTGTAGCTGTCAACCTTGTCGTCGATGAAGTACTGCACAAGCTCGGAGGTCTTGGGAGAGTCCGACTGGCGCGTACTGAGGAAAATCGCGGCGACAATAATCAGCACAATCGGGATTGCGAGATAGAGCAGCAGGTTGCGCGTCCTCTTTTTATTGTCCAAATTATTTCACACTCCTTGGATAATTGGTGGTCAGCGTAACACGGTCAGGCGTCTTTTTAAAAGGAAACTGACCGATAATCACTGTTTTATTCATAAACGGAACGCTTGAGAATTCCGATATAAGGCAGGTTGCGGTATTTCTCGTCATAGTCGAGACCGTAGCCGACAATGAATTCGTCGGGGATTTCGGCTCCGCAGTAGTCGGGCACAAGCGGAACCTTGCGGCGCGAGGGTTTGTCGCAGAGGGTGCAGACCTTTACGGAGTTCGCGCCCTTTGTCATAAGATAGTTCATAACGAAGTTGAGGGTGTTGCCCGAATCGATGATGTCCTCAACAATGAGAACGTCCTTGCCCTGAACAGGCAGAGTGAGGTCGCTGACGATTTTGACCCTGCCCGAGCTTTCGGTGCCGCTGCCGTAGCTGGAGGCGACCATGAAATCGATAGAAAAGTCAAGATTTATGCGCTTCATCAGGTCAGCCATGAACGCGACGCTGCCCTTGAGCAGTCCGATCATCATAAACTCTTTGTCATTATAATCTTTTTCGATCTGTTTTGCAAGAGACTTCACAATTTTTTCAAGTTTTTCCTGCGAAAGCAATACGGATTCAACGTCCTTGTGTAACATCATAGCACCTCTCCTCGCTCAGTTCAATGGTTAGTTTTTGGCTTTTAACGTATTTTTTACCCTGTTCCGAATAACCCAGAGCCTCGCACCAGAGCACCGCTGCGCCCTCGCACAGACATAGCACACTGCCGCGCAGCTGCGACGGAACGTTGATCTCGCGGAGAGCCTTGCCCAAAGGCTTGGTTATATTTCTTTTTTGGAAAGAAAACACATCGCCCTCGCGGCGTGTGCGGAAAACCAGGGTTTTATTTTCTTTTTCGGAATTATTTATTGAAGCGGTAACGCGCTTTCCTTTAAAATGAAAGCTCACGCTTCCGTTAAGCTCGATTTCAGGCTCGTCGGACAAAACGCTCTCGGCGATGCAGAAAACATTGCGCCTGCAAACCGCCGTGAAGCTTCGGTTCAGCTCAACAGCGCCGCCGCTTTTGAGGATATCCGAGATCAGAACGAGCTTTTTGTAATCGGTTTGAATATTATATTTCTTTAACAGAATATTAATCGCCGTGTTGAGCACAGCCGCATGGTTGCTCATCAGGCTGTCGGCACGGTAGCCGCAGTCCGATTCGGCGTTTTTGAGCGCGCTACGCGCCTGAATGTCGAGATAATCCGCGGTCTCGGCGGCTGAATTTGTGAAGCGCATAACGGCGGCTTCAAACGACGGATTCAGCTCTCGCAAAACGGGAATCACGCGGTGGCGGATTTTGTTCCGGGAATAATCGTCGCCGAGGTTGGTGCTGTCGGTGACGAAGTCAAGTCCGTTTTGCCTGCAATACTCCTCGATTTCGGCGCGTGTGACCCCGATAAGCGGACGGATTATCCTGCCGCGCTTAGGCGGTATGCCTGCCGCGCCGCGAAGCGAGCTGCCGCGCGTCAAATTGAAAATCAGCGTTTCGGCGTTGTCGTCGGCGTTGTGGGCGGTGGCGATTTTGGCGTTAAGCTCATCTGCGAGCGATTCGAGAAAGGCGTAGCGCTCCTCTCTGCCGCAAAGCTCCTCGCTTAGCTGCCGCTGACGTGCAAGCGCCGGAATATCGACGGTTTTAGAGTAAAACGGGATATTATATTTCCCACAGAGAATTTTGCAGAAGCTTTCGTCGCGGTCGGCTTCCTCGCCGCGAATGCCGTGGTTGAGGTGGGCGGCATAGACTGTGAGATTATATTTTTCTTTTACAGAATAAAGAAAATGCAGCAGCGCGGTGGAATCCGCGCCTCCCGAAAGCGCGGCGACAACTGCGCCGCCGTTTTCGAGCATATTATATTTTTCGCAGGCTGCGAGCGCTTTAGGCGTCATACTTCTTCTCCATGCCCGTGAAGCGCATAAACTCGCCCTGCCAGTGGAGCTTGACGGTGCTTGTTTCGCCGTGACGGTTCTTTGCCACGATGCACTCGCCCGAATTCATGTCCGCCTGCGGAGTCGGGTTGTCGCCGCCCTCGCGGTCGTAGTAGCCCTCGCGGAAGAGGAAAAGCACGATGTCGGCGTCCTGCTCGATTGAACCGGAGTCGCGGAGGTCGGAAAGCTGCGGACGGTGGTCGCCCGTGCGCTGCTCGGACGCACGCGAAAGCTGCGAGAGCGTGATGATCGGCACGTTTAGCTCCTTAGCCATGATTTTGAGGTTTCGGGTGATCGCGGAGATCTCCTGAACGCGGTTGTCTATCCTTCTGCCGCTCGCCATGAGCTGGAGGTAGTCGATTACTACCAGATCGACCTGCTTGAGCCTTCTCAGCCGCGCCTTCATCTCGGTTATCGTGATGGTCGAGGTGTCGTCGAGGTAGAGGTTCGCGTTTTTGAGAACGTCGCTTGCGGGAATCAGCCTTGCCCAGTCGCTGTTGTCGAGCTTGCCGGTGCGCAGCTTGGTGCCGCTGACGAGAGCCTCCGACGAGAGAAGTCGGCTGGCGAGCTGCTCCCGCGACATTTCGAGCGAGAAGAACGCGACGGTTTTCTTTGACTGGCACGCCACGTTGCGCGCGATATTGAGCGCAAAGCTCGTTTTGCCCATACCAGGTCGAGCCGCGAGAATGATAAGGTCGCTGCGGTTGAGCCCGGTTATCATGCGGTCGAGGTCGCCGATGCCCGTCGGGATTGCCCTTGTGTTGCTGTCGCGGTCGGAGTTGAGGTCGTCGAGGCGGTCGAAGGTCTGCAAAATGACCGAATTTATCCTCTCAAGACCCTTTGACGATTCGTCGCTGCGGATGTCGAACAATCTCTGCTCGGCGGCGTCGAGAATGAGCGATACGTCCTCGGCTCCCTCGGAGGCGTCGTCGATGATAGCTCGCGAGGCGGCGACAAGCTGCCTGAGCTTGTACTTCTCGGCGACGATGCGCGCGTACTGACCGGCGTTGCTGTAGGACGGGCAGGAGTCCGCGATATTGATGATATAGGTTTTGCCGCCGCTGCCCTCAAACTCTGGGTTGCCCTCGAGCCTGTCGATAAGGGTGACGGGGTCGATGGGGACGCCGCTGTTCATCATCAGCAGCATTTCCTTGTAAATCAACTTGTGAACGCCGATAAAGAAATAGTCGGGGTTTTTGATGAAGTCGAGCACCTCGTCGAGCATGGAGCTTTCGAGCAACACAGCGCCCAGAACGCTCTGCTCAGCCATTGTGCTGTACTGCACGCTGCCGAGGTCGGAAGTGTACTCCTCCGCCATGATCAAGCCTCGGAGACCTGAACGTCGATCGAAGCGGAAATGCCGGTGTAGAGCTTTACCTCTGCCTTGTAGGTGCCGAACTCCTTGATGTCGCGCTCGAGAACTACCTTGCGCTTGTCAACGGCGATGCCGTACTGCTTTTTGATTTCCTCGGCGATCTGCTTTGAGGTGACGCTGCCGAAGAGCTTGCCGTTGTTGCCGTTCGCCTTCATCCTGAACACCTTGCCCTCAAGCTTCTGCTTGTCCTGCTCAGCCTGAGCCTTTGCGGTGGCGATCTTGTAGTTCTTTGAGTTTTCGGCGTTTTTATACTCGTTCATAGCCTGAGCGTTGGCTTCCTTGGCGAGCTTCTTGGGGAGCAGGTAGTTTCTGCCGTAGCCCTCGGATACCTCGGCGAGCTCGCCCTTTTTGCCGAGCGCCTTGATGTCCTGCAAGAGAATTACTTTCATTTATATCAGTCCTTTTTTTGAATTTTCAGCTTGTCGCTGTTTTCCTCCTCCTCGGCTTCGTCGAGGACGGCGTCGATCGCCTCAAGCAGCAGCCTGCGCGATTCTTCGATCGACGAATTGTATATCTGGGTAGCAGCCATGGTCTGGTGACCGCCGCCGCCCAGCTTCTCCATTATCAGCTGGACGTTGATTCTGCCGTAGCTGCGCGCGGAGATGTTGATTTTCTTGTGGTCGCCGAAGATCACGAAGGACGCGACTATGCCCTTGAGGGTGAGCATCTCGTCAGCCGCCTGTGCGGAAGCGAGACGTATATCGTCGGTGATCTTGTCTGAGGTCGAGATCGCGCAGCCGCGGTGAACCTCGCTGCGGACTACGATGTCGACCTTCTCGCGGTAGGTATCGATGCTGCCCGAGAACAACTCCTTGACGGTGAGTGTGTTCGCGCCCTTGCGCCTCAGATACGCCGCCGCCTCAAAGGTGCGCACGCCGGTTTTGAGCACGAAGTTCTTTGTATCGAGCATGATGCCCGAGAGCAGCGCGTCAGCCTGAATATAGCCGAGCGGCTTGTCGTCGAGATAGCTGATTATCTCGCAGCACATCTCGCACGCGGACGAAGCCGACGGCTCGTGACAGAACACAAGCGCGTTGTTTATGTAATTGACCGCCTTGCGGTGGTGGTCGATAACTACGATCTTCTTTGCCCTCTCGTAGAGCTCGCGGCTCTCAAGGGAGGTCGCGAGGTGAGTGTCGACGATGATAAGCAGCGACTTTGGCGTGATTCCGCGAAGCGCTTCTTCGGGAGTGGTATAGATATCGCTCTCAAGGCGCTCGTCGGTGTACTCGATAAGCTGCTGCGCCATCGAGGTCTCGCGGTTTATTACGACCTTGCTGTACTTTTTGAAGGTCTTGTCCATAATGCACTGCATACCTATCGCAGCGCCCACGCAGTCGAGGTCAGAGAAGCGGTGACCCATGACGTAGACCTTGTCGGCGTCCGCAACGGCACGGCTGATGGCGTTTGCGATTACGCGCATGCGCACCTTGCTGACCTTTTCAGCCGCGGCGGCGGTTCCGCCGAAGAACTCGTAGGTGTTGTCGCGGATGATGGCGACCTGATCGCCGCCGCGTCCGAGAGCCATTTCGAGCGCCTTGCGGGCGTTGAGCTCGCTCTCACGGACGGTCTTGCTGCCGCGGCAAAGTCCTACCGAAATAGTCGCGATATGGCGCGCGGTGCCGATCGAGCGGATATCCCTGAGAATCGGGAAGCGCTGATTGACCATGTGGTCGATATCGGCGTCGCGGAAGATAATCATATAGCGGTTATTGGTGATCTTCTTGTACATCGCCTTGTACTCGTTCGCCCAGCGCTGCAGATTCGCCTCGACCGAAATCGCGACGGTGGAGTAGTACTCCTCTGAGCTTGAAACAAAGTCCTCGGCGTTGTCGAAGGTTATCAGCGCCACGCACGGGATCGAAGCGTGGTACTCGCGGACGGTGGACTTGTAGTAGGTGTTCTCAATGAAGTGGCAGACCGTGCTGCCGTCGGCATTGAGACAGTAGACGGTGAACTCTCTGCCGTCAACCGCAACGTCCACGCCCTCGCTGTCTATGATATCCACGATGTCGTAGCCTGATATATAATTGTTGATGTGGTTACCCTCGGGGCTGCGTCCGCCGATCGCCTTGCGGAAACGGGCGTTGCACCATACGATGTCGCCCTCCATGCCAACAACGGCAACGGGGTACTTGTAGCGTTCGAGGTATTCGTGGTCGATGCCGTTTATCCTGTCGGCGGTAGACCTGACGATTCCGCGGATGTACGCGCTGAAACGCAGGCTCAGTGCGATTACGGCGGCAATGGCAAGCACCGTTATGCCCAGCTCGACGTAAAACACCGTCATGTCAAAATTCGCGGATATCGTCGTCATGAGCAGCATCACAATCGCAAAGATTATGAACCACGGAGTTAGCATCCAATGTTTTCTTTTCATAGCAGTCCTTATTAAAGTGGTTTGTCGGAAGTTGTCGGCGGTCAGCCGCGAATAAGCTTCAAACTATTCTTATACTTCCTGTAGAATCGGGAGAATCATCGGCGCACGGCGGGTTCTCTGGGCGATGAGCTTTGAGATCTCGTCCTTGATGCGGTTCTTGATTATACCCCATTCGTGAATATTCTTGTCGGCGCAGTCCTCGAGGATCTCGAGCGCAAGCTTGCGTACCTCCTCGAGAAGCTTCTCGCTTTCGCGCACATATACGAAGCCGCGCGATACAACGTCGGGTCCGCTGATAACGTGACCGTCGTAAACGTCGAGAGAGGCTACGATGATGATAAGTCCGTCCTGACCGAGGTGCTTTCTGTCGCGCAGAACGATGCTTCCGACGTCGCCGACTCCGAGTCCGTCGACAAATACCTTGCCTGCCGGTACCGGCGCGATCTCCTTCATGTAATCCTCGTTGATCTCAACCGTGCTGCCTACGTCGCCGATAAAGATATTCTTGCGCTCCATGCCGAGGAATTCGGCAAGCTCGGCGTGCTTGCGCAGGTGCTTCTGCTCGCCGTGAACCGGAATGAAGAACTTCGGCTTGACGAGGCGGTGGATGATTTTAAGCTCCTCCTGACAGGCGTGACCCGAAACGTGAACCTCGTACATCGACTCGTAAATGACCTTGCAGCCGCGCTTGAGCAGCTCGTCGACTACGTTGCCGACGGTCTTTTCGTTGCCGGGGATCGGGTTTGCCGAGATGATGATGAAGTCGCCCTCGCCAACCATGACCTTGCGGTGATCGGAATAAGCCATTCGCGAAAGAGCGCTCATAGGCTCGCCCTGACTGCCTGTTGTGACGAGAACGATCTGCTCGCGCGGATACTTGTCGAGCATATCGAGGTCGATGAGGATATTGTCGGGAACGTGGAGATAGCCGAGCTTCTTTGCCACGTCCATGTAGTTGACCATGCTTCTGCCTGAGAACGCGACCTTTCTGCCGTACTTGGCGGCGCAGTCGATAATCTGCTGAACGCGGTTGACGTTCGAGGCGAAGGTCGCGATGATGATACGGTAATTTTCGGCGCTGCTGAACAGCATATTCAGACTGTCGGACACATTGCGTTCGGTGCGCGTAAAGCCCGGACGGGACGCGTTCGTGCTCTCCGCAAGAAGCGCGAGAACTCCTTCGTCGCCTGCCTGAGCAAAGCTTGAAAAGTCGATTGCCTCGCCGAGAATAGGCGTGCAGTCGATTTTGAAGTCGCCCGTATGAATAAGCGTGCCCGCGGGAGTGCGTATCGCGAACGCCACCGCGTCGGGAATGCTGTGGTTGACGTGGATGAACTTTACGTCCATGCAGCCGAGCTTGATGGTGTCGCCGGCGTTGACCACGTTGAGCTTCGCCTTGTTGAACAGGCTGTGCTCCTTGAGCTTGTTTCCTACAAGACCGAGGGTCAGCGGAGTGCCGTAAATCGGGATGTTCACACGCGAAAGCAGGAACGGAAGTCCGCCGATATGGTCCTCGTGACCGTGGGTGAGCACAATGCCCTTTACCTTGTCGACATTCTGCTCGATATAGGTGAAATCGGGGATGACGAGGTCTACGCCGAGCATGTCTCCGTCGGGGAACGCCATGCCGCAGTCGATTACGAGCATATCGCCCTCGCACTCGATAACCGTTATGTTCTTGCCGATCTCGTTGAGTCCGCCGAGGAAGGACACGCGTACCGACGGCTTGGCGACCTTCTTGGGCTGGCGGTTAGGTTTTGATTTATTATTTTTATTTGAGCTGTTTCTCACGGGGTTTTTGCCGTGATTTGTGCTTTTGAGCTTAAAGTTGTTCTTTTTGCGTTCTTTGCTCACACAATTACCTCCATATTCTTTAGATTTTTCCGATCATATTCAAATCCTTAAAAGGATAAAAACCAAATTGGGTATACTGATTTCAGCATACATATACATTGTATATTTTACCTCAACCTTTACCGCCGTGTCAATATGTTATTGGAATTAAGAAATATTTTTTCCAAATTTCCCCTGCCCTCTTGTTATTATGGACGTTTTGTGAGAAAATATAGCTCAGTAAGAGTGTTGCGAAAGGAGATATATATGAAAAGAGTTCAGGTTTTTACAGACGGCGCGTGCAGCGGCAATCCCGGTCCGGGCGGCTGGGGCGCTGTTCTGAGGTACAACGGAGTTGAAAAGGAGCTTTCCGGCGGCGAACGCGAGACCACCAACAACCGCATGGAGCTTTGCGCCGTGATTTTTGCGCTTGAGGCGCTCAAGGAACCGTGCGAGGTTGAGCTTTACAGCGATTCGCAGTACGTTTGCAACGCGCTCAAGCTCGGATGGGCTAAAAAATGGCGTTCTCAGGGCTGGATGCGCAATAAAAAGGAAAAGGCGCAGAATCCCGACCTCTGGGAAAGACTGCTCAACCTCTGCGACAGACATCAGCTTGAAATAAACTGGGTAAAGGGTCACGCAGGTCACCCCGAAAACGAACGCTGCGACAGACTCGCCGTTGCCGAAGCAAAGAAGTTCATGTGACAAGTCCGGAACGAGGCGACCAACTACCAACTGCCGACTACCAACTGCCAACTACCAACTGCCAACTACCAACTGCCAACTACCAACTGCCAACTACCAACTGCCAACTATCAGCTACCAACTGCCAACTGCCAACTACCAACTATCAACTACCAACTGCCAACTACCAACTACCAACTACCAACTACCAACTACCAGCTACCAACTGCCAACTGCCAACTATCAACTACCAACTACCAACTGCCAACTACCAACTACCAACTACCAACTATCAGCTGCCAACTGCCAACTGCCAACTGCCAACTATCAACTACCAACTACCAACTGCCAACTACCAACTATCAACTACCAACTACCAACTGCCAACTACCAACTACCAACTACCAACTATCAGCTGCCAACTATCAACTACCAACTGCCAACTACCAACTGCCAACTATCAGCTACCAACTGCCAACTGCCAACTACCAACTATCAACTACCAACTGCCAACTGCCAACTGCCAGCTACCAACTGCCAACTACCAACTGCCAACTATCAACTGCCAACTGCCAACTGCCAACTGCCAACTGCCAGCTACCAACTGCCAACTACCAACTGCCGACTAACAAAAAATCAGCCGTCCAAAGCGGGCGGCTGTGTTGCTTTTAAATCTTACTTTTTCTCGGTGAGGAGCTTGTTCAACTCCTCCATAAAGGTGTTGATGTCCTTGAACTGGCGGTAAACCGAGGCGAAACGCACGTACGATACCTCGTCGACCGATTTCAGCTCCTCCATTGCAAGCTCGCCTATCTGACGGGTGGTTATCTCGCGGTCGAGCATGCTCTGGATCTTCGCCTCGATGCGGTCAACCATCTTCTCTATCTGAGTGAGCGAAACGGGACGCTTTTCGCAGGCGCGGAGTATGCCGGCGGTCAGCTTGTTGCGGTCGAATACCTCGCGTGACTTGTCGCGCTTTACTACGATTATCGGGACGGTCTCGATGACCTCGTGGGTGGTGAAACGCTTGCCGCATTTGAGACATTCTCTGCGGCGGCGGATCCTCTCGCCGTCGTCCGCCGAACGCGAGTCGATAACCTTGCTCTCTTCAAAGCTGCAATATGGACATTTCATAACCGTTCACCCCGTGATATAATTCTTTATAATAATTCCATAAAGAAATTATACCACAAGATATAGGAAATTACAACTACATATTGTTTACAATTTAATTACATCAGAAGTTGCGGTACTTTTTGACCTTTCTTCTCTTCCTCTGTCTTGCGCGGTGAACCTTGGACGCGATCACGTAGATAACAACTATCAGAGCGATGATTCCGATGATCACGATGAACCAGTATGACTTGAAAATAGTGCCGATAACGTCGAGCACGGCGAGGATTCCGCTGCGGTCGATGTTCTCTGCGGGAACGAGATTTACCGTCGCGACGGGCTGCTTGTCGCCCGATTTGGTGTCGACATAGTAAACCACTGCGGTGCCGACGGGAGTGTCGGTTCTGAGCGGAGCCTCGATCTCTTCGGGAAGGTTGGTTTCCACCTCAATGTTCTCGGGCTTCAAGTCCTTGGGCATAACGGCGTTGAGGTTCTTTTCGGGAACGAGGGTGACCTTGTTTTTACCCCACGCGAGCTTTACCTTCGCCTCGCAAATCGGGGTCTGGGTGGACTTGACGGTCTGCATTTCGAGGTCGACGAGCGCCCAGCGGAACAAATCGGCGGCGTCGGTAAAGGTGTAGTACTCCTCCATTTCGCCTGCCTTGTAGGGCGCGCCGAGCAGAACGAGGATATATGAGTTTCCGTCGGCTGTGGCGGTGGTGACAAGACAGCGTCCGGCTTCGTCGGTGGTGCCGGTCTTGATTCCCTGCGCGTAGCGGTAGTAATACTCGCCGCCGCGGTACTGGTCGATAAGATAGTTGGTGGTGGTGAGCGTGTAGTCGTCGCCCTTGCACCTGTATTCGGTCGTGTTTGAGATCTCGAAGAAGTGCGGAAGGGTCAGCGCGTAGGTGGTGATTTTGTACAAATCACGCGCGGTGGTGTAGTGGTCGTCGTCGTGAAGGCCATCGGGGTTCATGAAGTGGGTGTTCTCACAGCCAAGCTCCTCCGCCTTTTCGTTCATCAGCTCAACAAACTTGTCGACGTCGCCGTCGCCGACGTAATCAGCGAGGGTAAGCGCCGCGTCGTTGCCCGAAGGAACCATCATCGAATAGAGAAGGTCGATCGCGCTCATCTTCTTGCCGACGTGCTCCGAAAGGTTCGCGGTGGAGCTTTCGGTGTCCTTGAGCTTGTCGAGAACCGACTTCTTGATCGGAATCTGGGCGTTGTCGATGTCGGGAATATTCTCATATGCCACGATGTAGGTCATGATCTTGGTGGTGGAGGCGGGATAGCGCTTCTCGTCGGCGTCCTGCTCAAAAACTACCTGACCTACGTCGCGGTTGACAAGCAGAATGGATTTTGAGCGGGTGACAACGTTGTTTGAGAAGCTGATTGCGCCCGCGGGCAGAACTGCCGCCGTCAGCAGCACGCAAAGCACGCAGATTGCGCAAATAA
The DNA here is from genome assembly GCA_902765625.1 of uncultured Ruminococcus sp. Classification (GTDB taxonomy): domain Bacteria; phylum Bacillota; class Clostridia; order Oscillospirales; family Acutalibacteraceae; genus Ruminococcoides. The sequence continues at coordinate 37,620 of CACXAO010000010.1, forward strand.
ACTTTTTCATATACTCACTCCTAATTCATTGTATTGTGACCGCCGCGGCTGAACAATCTGTCGATTTCGGCGTTGAGCAGCCGAAGCTCGTCGTTTCGGAGATCCCTGTAGCGGAACATGATATCATCGGCGATCTTCTGAGAAAGCTCAAGGCTCTTGGTGTCGGCAAAATCGGCGATGGCGAGCTGCGGCAGACCGTGCTGTCGTTCTCCGAAAAAGTCGCCGGGTCCGCGCATCTTCAAATCCTCGTCGGCGATTTTGAAGCCGTCGTTGGTGGCGCACATGACCTCGAGCCGCTGACGCGTGACCTGATTCATGCGGTCGCTTATCAGCACGCAGAAGGACTGCGCCTCTCCTCTGCCCACTCTGCCGCGAAGCTGGTGGAGCTGAGAAAGCCCGAACCGCTCGGCGTTCTCGATAACCATTACCGACGCGTTCGGAACGTCAACCCCGACCTCGATTACGGTTGTCGCGACGAGAATCTTGTATTCATTTCGTGCAAAGCCGTCCATAACGGCGTCCTTTTCGGCGGGCTTGAGCTTTCCGTGAACCACGCCGACGGGTATATCGGGGAAGTGATTAAGCATTAGCTCGGCGGCGTACTCCTCGGCGGAAGCTACTCCGTCAAGCTCGCCCTCCTCGACGAGCGGACAGACGATATATGCCTGCCTGCCGTTCGAGACCTCCTCGCGGATAAAATTATATATTCTGCTTCGTCCCGAAGCAGGCAGCAGCACTGTGCGCACGGGCTTGCGGTTCGGCGGAAGCTCGTTGATAACCGAAATATCGAGGTCGCCGAAGATGATAAGCCCGAGGGTTCGCGGAATCGGCGTTGCGCTCATTACGAGCAGGTGCGGATTGTCGCCCTTTGACAGCAGCTTTGCGCGCTGCGCCACTCCGAAGCGGTGCTGCTCGTCGGTGACGGCGAGTCCGAGGTTACAAAACTCGGTCTTATCGGTGATCAGCGCGTGGGTGCCGATGACGAGCTGAATCGTGCCGTCGGCGATTCCTAAGCGGACGCGCTTCTTCTCGCTCTCCTTCATGGAGCCTGTGAGCAGTCCGACGCTGACCCCCGCGCCGCCGAGATGCTTTTGAAAGGTCTCGAAGTGCTGCGCGGCGAGGATCTCGGTCGGAGCCATGAACGCCGCCTGAAAGCCGTTCTTTATCACGGTGAAGCACACCGACGCGGCAACCGCCGTTTTACCGGAGCCTACGTCGCCCTGTACAAGGCGGTTCATCTGCGACGGCTTATTGAGCATATCGTTCACGCAGTCCGAGATCGCGCGTTTCTGCGCGCCCGTCAGCTCAAACGGCAGAAGCTTTTCGAACTTCGCCGAATGGTCGCTGCGGATTTTTACGCCGCTCAGAGTGCGGCTGTGGTCGCGCAGGCTGCGCATTCCGAGGTTGAGCACGACGAGCTCCTCTGTGACGAGCCTCTTTCGCGCGTACTCAAGCTCGGCGGTGGTTTTCGGAAAATGGATATCCTCCATCGCCTGACGAAGTCCGCACAGATCGTACTTTTTGCGGATAGGCTCAGGCAGAGGGTCGCCTACCGTTTCGGGCAGCATTTTGAGCGACTTCTGCACCGCGCCTTCGATAGTCTTTGAGTTAAGACCCGCGGTCGAGCGGTACACCGGGTGGATATGCGGACCCTGACGCGAGGGTGAAAACGCCGGAGCTACCATCTGAGCGCCGTAGCCGTCGATGGTTATTTTTCCGAAAAAGAAATATTCTGCGCCGTAAGCGAGCATCTGACTTATGTATTTATTATTGAAGAACACGAGCTTTAAGGTTCCCGTGTCGTCGTAAACCGTGGTTTTGCAGAGAAAGCGTCCGCCCGGAAGCACTGCGTTTGAGACGGCTGAGCCGACGACCGCCTTTACGCAGTAGGTGCCCTCCTCGGTGATATCGGCGATTTTCGTGACCTCGCTCCAGTCCTCGTACGCTCTGGGATAGAACTGGATAAGCTCGCCGACAGAGGAAATTCCGAGCTTTTCGAACTGCTCTGCGCGTTTGGGTCCCACTCCCGGAAGAGCGGAAACCGGGGTTTTGAATAGTGATGGCATAGTTTTATATCTTAGTTGGTAGTTGGTAGTTGGTAGTTGGTAGTTGATAGTTGATAGTTGGTAGTTGGCAGTTAGCGGTTGGTAGTTGATAGTTGGTAGTTGATAATTGATAGTTGGTTGTTGGCAGTTGGTTTTGATAATAACAAAAAACGGTCAGCGGAGGCGAAATCACCGCCGGACGCTGACCGCAATATTTTTTTGAATTACTCGATGCTGAGGATGAAGTAGTAAACGGGCTGGTCGCCTTTGACGAGAGATACGTCGGCGCGTGAACCGAACTTATCCTGAAGCTCGTCAAACGCCTTCTGAGCGTCCTCCTCCTCGATGTCCTCGCCGTAAATCAGTGTGATGAACGAGGTGTCGCGGGTAACCATGCTCTTTGCGAGCTTTACGAGAGCCTTGACGGCGCTCTTCTCGGTGATGGTGAGCTTGCCGTTCTGGAGAGCGATGATGTCGCCTTCCTTGATCTTCCTGCCGCCGAACTCGCTGTTGCGCGCCGCGAAGGTGACAAGACCGGTGTCTACGTTATGAGCCGCGTCCATCATCAGCTGAGCGTTGCTCTCCGCTGAGATCTCGGGGTCAAAGTTGAGCAGCGCGGTCATGCCCTGGGGAATGGTACGTGTGGGAACGATGATAACGTTTCTGTCGGTAACCATGGGCACGGTCTGCTGAGCCGCAAGAATGATGTTCTTGTTGTTGGGCAGCACGATTACGTTCTTTGCCGGAGTCGCGAGAACTGCCTCGTAAATATCGTCTGTGCTGGGGTTCATGCTCTGTCCGCCCGAAACAACGTTTATGCAGCCAAGCTCCTTAAAGAGGTTCTTCATGCCCTCGCCTGCCGCTACAGCGACAAATCCGATATCCTCGGTAGGCTCGGCGAACTCGAACTTCTCCTTCTTAGCCTTCTTGGACTTCTTGCTTGCCTTTTTGGCGTTCTTATGCTGCTCCTTCATGTTCTCGACCTTGACAGCCAGAAGCTGACCGTAGGTAAGACCCTTTTCGAGAACAACGTTGGGGGTTTCGGTGTGAACGTGAACCTTGATGATCTCCTCGTCGTTGACTACGACTACGCAGTCGCCGATGGTCTGTAAATATGTGCGAAGGTCGTCGGGCTCGAGAGTGCACTCGGTATCTCTGCCGACGATGATTTCCGTGCAGTAGGTGAACTCGATGTCGTCGTCGAACTCAGCGGCGGCGCTCTCGAAGGTATCTACAGTGGGAGCGCTCGTCTCCTCGTAGGGAACGACCTCTCCGTCGCGGAAGAAGCTGAGCATGCCCTCGAAGATCGTGCAAAGACCCTTGCCGCCCGCGTCTACCACGCCCGCCTTTTTGAGAACGGGGAGAAGCTCGGGAGTAAGAGCAAGCGCGTCGTTAGCCTTGTTGACGATCGTCTGCCATACAAACAGCGCGTTGTGGTTGTCCTTTGAAGCCTCAACGCCTGCCTCGTAAGCCATGCGGGCTACCGTGAGGATAGTACCCTCGGCAGGCTTGGTGACAGCCTTGTAGGCTGCGTCAACGCCGATTCCGAGAGCAGCGGCAATGTTTTTGCCGTTGACCTCCTCCATGCCCTTGAGACCCTGACCGAAGCCGCGGAACAGAATCGAGGTGATAACGCCGGAGTTTCCTCTCGCGCCGCGAAGCATTGCCTTAGCCGCAAGCTCCGCAACCTCGCCGGCGTTTGTGCTCTCGCAGTCCTCAAGAGCCTTAGCCGCCGCCATCACGGTCATCGACATGTTTGTGCCGGTATCGCCGTCTGGCACCGGGAAGATATTGAGATCGTTAATATGGTTCTTCTGAGCGCTGATATTGTGGGCGCCTGAAATTATCGCCTGCTTTAACATCTCACCGTTAATCATAAGCTGCACGTCCTTTTTGTAAACTAAGAAAATGACATTCTTTCAAACATACCTATTATACAAGATTTCTGCAAAATTTTCAATAGTCAAAACAGATATTAATCCTATTTTTCTTATTAAAATTTTATTATTCTATGCGCAAACTTTCAGAAGTCAGGCACTTTCCGCTTTTGTCATCGATCTCAAACAGCGCCGCCTCTATTCTGCAGTCGCCCTCTGCCTGCTCAAACCGCCCGGGAAGCTTGGTTTTCAGGCGGTTGATGATGATCTCGGTCTTTACCCCGAGGACGGAGTGGATAACGCCCGTCATGCCGACGTCGGTGATGTAGCCGGTTCCTTTGGGAAGAACCTGCGCGTCGGAGGTCTGAACGTGGGTGTGGGTGCCGAACACCGCCGAGACCCTGCCGTCGAGATAATACCCCATCGCGCGCTTTTCGCTGGTGGTTTCGGCGTGAAAGTCGACGATGATTATCCTGCTCTCAGCCTGCGAAAGCATTCTGTCTGCGCACTCGAAGGCGTTTTCAAGCCCCTCCTCCATGCCGAGGTTGCCCATGAGGTTGACGAGCGTGATAACACGCCTGCCGGTATCGATATTTATAATGCCCTTGCCGGGCGTGGTTTTTGACGGGAAATTCGCCGGGCGGACTATGAACGGGCTTTCGTCGAGCAGATCGTAGACCTCCCTGCGGCGGAAGGAGTGGTTGCCCAGAGTGATCGCGTCGACTCCGCTGTCAAAGAGATACTGCGCCGACAGCGGCGTGATACCGTTGCCGTCGGCTGAGTTTTCGCCGTTGCAGATCACAAAATCGACTCCGTGGAACCGCTTGAGCGACGGCAGCTTTGAGCGCAAAAAGCGGCACCCTACGCCGCCGACCACGTCGCCGATACATAATATTCGCATAAAAAACCTCCTTTTATCAGAGTGGAGTGTTGAGATTTAAGAGTGGAGAGTTGAGAGTGGAGAGTTGAGTTAAGGTTGCGCAGACAGCGCGGACTGTAAATATAAATCGGCGCCCGACTGAATCAATATTGCGCGTTACTTTTCCGCAAAAATCGGGTGCGGGCAGCGCCCGCCATTCGCTTCACTCTTAACTCTAAACTCTTAACTCTGAAAATAATTATACCACAAGCTCAGTCCTCTGTCACGCTGAATTCGGCGGTTTGCGCGATATTTTCATTAAAAACACAGTTGAACTCGCAGGAATAGCCGTTTTCGTCCTCGTTCACAACGAATTTGCGGCTGACAGGACGGCTGTCAGGCTTCGAAAACGCCTCGTAGAGCAGCTCTGCGTTGCGGAAGATCTCGCTCGCCGAGGCTTCGTTTGTCGCGGCGCGGCACATCTCAAGCTCACGCGTGGTCTCAACGCTCGTTCCCACAGGCAAAACGGTTCCGTTGAGCACAAGCGAACGGTCGCGCACGGTCACCGCACGGTGATCAAAGCTGCCGAAGCTAAGCGACAGCGGCATTTCGAACCAGAGGAATTTCAGCCGCGTACGGTCTATTTTATTTTCTGTTAAGGAATAATAACTGTAGCTTTTCAGGATTTTTAATTCTCTTTTAGAAATAACATCAGCGTAGATATCCGCGTCGGCGTGCATATAGCGCACACCGCCCTGCTTTGTGGGGTTGAAGCCGCTCACGATCAGCTCGCCTGCCGCAACTCCGCTGCCCTCCTTGACCGCCGCGAAACCCTCGCGAACCTTGAGCTTTGTGATAACGCCGTCCGCCTTTGCCACTACGTTGCACGGCTCCATGCTCTGTATCTCGGGCTTCTGAGCCTTTTGGCGAACCTCCACGTCGGCGGTGCAGCCCATCAGGTTGACGCTGACCCACGTTATGCCGTCAAGCTCGCGCAGCAGGTTGCGTTCAATCGGCTCCACGTCGAGATCGCCGAGGTACGTGCCGACCGAAATTCCGTTTTCGGCAAGAACGCGGCGTATGTGCTGCTCGCTCAGGCTGTCCGCGCCGAGCACGCGGTACGACCACAAAAACTGCGAGAGCACTCCGACCGCGACCGCGCCGAGTACCGCGCCTGCAGCAAGACCGTACCTGCCGCGGTACCTGCGCAGCACAAACGGAAGTCCTCTGCGGCGGTTGACCCTCAGCCTGACCCTCGCTCTGCGCGCAAGCGGACGGATACGGCGGTAATCCGAAACCGACATGATTCCGCCGACTCCGCCCTCGACGGGACGCGGATCTGCGATATTTACCCCTCTCACGGCGGCGAGATTCAGCAGCCGCTCGGGGAACCTGCCCGTCGCGGTAAAACCGACATAGCCGCGGAACCATCTGACAACTCCGACCAACATAGCGCCACCTCAGCTGATAAACTCGATTTTTGTTATGAAGCCCTCGATCTCGACGCAGGAGCCTGAGATGCACCGCACGCTCAGACCGCGCCCCTCAAACGAGAGCACCATGCGGCTTGTGCTCACCTTGATATTTCCGGTTTCGTAAAGCAAAATACCTGTGGAACCCTCGACGTTTACGCGGCGGTTGCCGCTCATTTCAATCAGCGGCACGGTTCCGAGGTCGAGCTGCACCGCGCTGAGGTTCTTTTTCATTAAAGCCATCTCCTTTTCGGGGCGTTTTGCCCCTCCGAGAAATATTTATGCGGCGGCGGTCATATATATTAGCGGTGATGTGATGTTTGCACGGATTTCAACGCGGCGTTTCGGGACTTTGGGCGCGGCTTTGGCGGCGGCAGGCTGCTTTATGCTGATGGTACTCTTTCCCGAGGGCTGCAAAGAAGGCGCCGCCGAGGGCATGAACCTCTGCCTGAGCGTGCTCGTTCCCTCGCTGTTCCCGTTCATGGCGGCGGCAGGTCTCGCGGTGAAGCTCGGGCTGTGCAGGTTCGGCGGCAAAAGGCTTCCGCTGATGCCCGTCATGCTGCTCTCGCTGATCGGCGGCTATCCGGTCGGCGCGAGAGCTGCGGCTGAGATGTACAGAAGCGGTCAGCTCTCCGAAGCTCAGGCTAAAACCGCCGTTTACTGCTTTGTATGCGCGGGACCGGGCTTTCTGCTCGGTTTCGTCGGCGGAATGTACGGCGGCGAAGCGGTCGGACTGATTATTTACACGGCTCAGGCTTTGTCGGTTATATTGCTTACAGTCGGCACTAATATTCTTTTTCGGAATAAAGAAACAACCGCCGCCGCGCCCGGATTTACTCCTCTGCCCTTTGGCACGGCGCTCGTTGAAGCGACTCACGACGCGGCGGTCAGCATGGTCAGTATCGGCGGTCTGGCGGTGCTGTTCGGCGCGTTCGGCGGTATTCTCGACTCGGTCATCCCAAACGAGGAGGTCAGGCGGTATCTTGTTTCATCGCTCGAGGTGTGTACCGCCGTGAGACTGCTTGGCAGCTGCCCGATAGAGTTCTGCGCGTTCGCGGCGGGCTTCGGCGGAGTCTGCGTTCACTTTCAGATTTTTGCCGCGCTCGGCGGACTGAAAATCAACAAGCTGCTATTTTTCTTTATTCGAATATTGCAAGGTCTGCTCACCGCTCTGCTAAGTCACGTCGGACTGCGGCTTTTCGTCAGAGAAACGGCGGTTTTTTCGACGGCAGAGGTGGGCAAGTCCGGATTTTTCGGCGGCAGCGTGCTATCCGGCGCGGCGCTGCTGACAGTCGCGGTGTGCTTTTTGCTTTCACTGCGAAATCAACACGGGAGGTAATTTTTATGTGCGGAATCGCGGGATGGATTGAAAAGGATTGTATGATGACGGAGAGGCGCGACAGGCTGCAGGCTATGTCCGAAACGCTTGAGCGGCGCGGCCCCGACGAAAACGGTATGTACCTAAACGGCGGCGCTGCTCTGATTCACCGCAGGCTCGTCGTCATTGACCGCGAAAACGGCAAGCAGCCGATGGCGGCTCGTCACGGCGACTCGACCTACGTTATCGTCTACAACGGCGAGCTTTACAACACTGCCGAGCTGCGCGATGAACTGCGCTCAAAAGGCTTTCACTTCCGCGGTCACAGCGACACCGAGGTCGTGCTCAAGGCGTTTATTCAGTACGGCGAGCGGTGCCCCGAAAAGCTGAACGGAATCTTCGCCTTCGCAGTTTTCAACACGCGCGACAGGACGCTTTTTCTCTGCCGCGACAAAATCGGCGTTAAACCGCTGTTTTATCACGAATACGACGGCGGTCTTGTCTTTGGCTCCGAGATAAAAGCCCTGCTCGCAAGCGGCGTTGTCAGACCGCGTATCGACGAACAGGGCTTGAACGAGATATTCTTCCTCGGTCCCGCGAGAACTCCCTCGTGCGGAGTTTTCAAGGGCGTTTTTGAGCTGAACCCCGGCGAGTGCGCCGTCTACAAAAACGGCAGGCTCCGCCGCAGAACGTACTTTGCGATAGAAGCGCGCGAGCACGGCGAAAACGAAGCCGAGACGATCGAAACCACGCGTTACCTGCTGACCGACGCGATACAGCGGCAGCTCATAAGCGACGTGCCGAGGTGTCTTTTTCTCTCGGGCGGACTTGACAGCTCGATCATCGTTAAAACCGCCGCGGGCTATCACCGCGAAAACCGCATGGGCCGCGTTCACACCTACTCCGTTGAGTACCGCGACAACGCTGAGTTCTTTCAAAAGAGCCTGTTTCAGCCGAACTCCGACAGCGACTACATCGGCCTGATGGTCAGGGACGCCGACACGAAGCACCGCGAGGTAATCCTCGACAACCGTCTCCTTGCCGACGCGCTTTACGACAGCGTTGAAGCGCGCGATCTGCCGGGTTACGCCGACGTTGACTCGTCGCTCCTGCTCTTTTGCCGCGAGATCAAAAAGGACTACACCGTCGCGCTCTCGGGCGAATGTGCCGACGAGCTTTTCGGCGGCTACCCGTGGTATCACAACAAGGATATCCTCTTTGAGGACTGCTTCCCGTGGTCGCGCAGTCAGGACGTGCGGCGAAAGCTGCTCAAAAAAGGCTTGCTTCCGCGCGGCGAGGAATACGTGCGGCAGCGTTACCTCGACACGATCTCGATCGCGCCTAAGCTGAGCACTGACAGCCGCCTTGAAGCCAGAATGCGCGAGATGTTTTTTCTGAATTTCTACTGGTTCATGCAGTGCCTGCTCGAGCGCAAGGATCGCTGCTCGATGTACAGCGGACTTGAGGTGCGCGTGCCGTTCTGCGACTACAGGCTCGTTGAGTACGCCTACAACATGCCGTGGAAGCTCAAGGCTTACGGCGGCAGAGAAAAGGGAATCGTGCGCAAGGCGTTTGAGGACATTCTGCCCGAAAAAATCGCGTGGCGCAAAAAGTCGCCGTACCCCAAAACCCACAATCCGATTTACTTTGAGGAGTGCGCCAAGCGTGTGCGGTTAATTCTGCAAAAGAAAAATATCCTTACCGAAATGCTCGACAAAGCAGCCGTTGAGGAAATCATCGACCACCCCGAGAGCGTAACAGAGCCGTGGTACGGTCAGCTGATGAAGGCTCCGCAGATTTTGGCGTACATCATTGAGCTTGACTGCTGGTTTGAAAAATACGGAGTTGAAATCGCGGCGTGATTGTGGTAAAATAAACCCGATATCATTCGAGGTTTTGACAATGAACAGAAAACGTTACGAAACTACCGTGCGGTTCTTCTCCGAGAACAAAATCGCAAACACAATTTTACTGATTATTTACAAGGCGCTGCCGTACATCGTATTTGTCGCCTACCCTGCGCTGCTGATTTACAAGTTCTTTGAAATCGGCTACGGTATCGAGTGGCAAAAGCTGATTTTGGTGCCGCTCGGCGTGCTTATCCTCGTCACTGTGCTCAGGATCGTGATTAACGAGGAACGCCCTTACGAAAAATACGGCATGGACTCCGTCTTTCACAAGAAAACCGTTCACAAAAGTATGCCCAGCCGCCACACCGCGAGCGCGTACATCATTGCGATGACGTTTTTGAGCGTGAACGTTCCTCTCGGAATAGTCGCGCTGTGCTTTGCATCGATGATCGAGGCTTCGCGCGTTATGGCAGGCGCGCACTTTATCCGCGACGTTGTGGTAGGCGCGCTGATAGGTATTACCGCAGGCGTGATATTCTATTTTATTCTATAAAAAAAAAGAGGTAATGATCGGCAGCAGCCTTTCATTACCTCGATTTTTATGTAAGGATTTTATTTCTTTTTCTTGTCAAGTTCGCTGGTGCAGTGCGGGCATCTGGTAGCCTTGATGTCGATTTCGCTGCAGCAGAACGGGCAGGTCTTGGTCTTGGGAGCTTCCTCGACCTCTTCCTTCTTCTTGAGAGAAGCGAGCTTGTTGAAGCCCTTGACGATCAGGAAGATGATGAACGCCATGATGATGAAGTTGATGATTGCGGCGATGAACGCGCCGAAATCGATGGGGTTGTCCGCGGGACCCACCTTGAGCATGCTGGTCATTTCCTCAATGCTCTTGCCTGCGATGGTGCCGATGATGAGATTGATCAGCGGAGTGATAATCTTTTCGCAGAGTGCGGTTACGATGGCGTTGAACGCTCCGCCGATCATAACGCCGACTGCGAGGTCGAGCACGTTGCCGCGGCTGATGAATTCCTTGAACTCACCGAAGAATTTTTTCATTGATACTTTCCTTCTTTCCTCTTTTTATAATTAGCAGAAATCTCTGCCTGAAGCCTTACTTTAAGATAGCCTTGTGGAATACCTTTTTGCCCTTTTTGATTACGACAAAGCCCTTTTCGAACGCGTCCTTTGTGAGCCTTGCGGTGACCTCGGTGACCTTTTCGTCGTCTACCGAAACGCCACCCTGCTCGATAAGACGTCTGCCCTCTTTCTTGGAGGGAATGAGTCCGCACTTTGAGAGCAGATCGAGCACGCCTATGCCGTCCTCGCCGAAGTCTGCGTCCTCAAGCTCGGTTGAAGGCATGTTGTCGGTGTTCTGCTTGCTGCCGAAGAGTGCGCGCGCTGCCTCCTGAGCCTTGTCTGCCTCGTCCTTGCCGTGGATCATCTCGGTGAGCTCGTGCGCCAAGATCTCCTTAGCCTTGTTGATTTCGCTGCCCTCGAGCTGAGCGAGCTTTTCGATCTCCTCAAGCGGAAGGAAGGTCAGCATTTTGAGGCACTTGACAACGTCAGCGTCGTCAATATTGCGCCAGTACTGATAGAAATCGTAGGGGCTGGTCTTTTCGGCGTCGAGCCAAACCGCGCCCGACTGGGTCTTGCCCATCTTTTTGCCCTCGGAATTGAGAAGCAGGTTGATGGTCATGGCGTAAGCGTCCTTGCCGAGCTTGCGGCGGATAAGCTCCGTGCCGCCGAGCATGTTGCTCCACTGGTCGTCGCCGCCGAACTGCATGTTGCAGCCGTAGCGCTGATAGAGAGCGTAGAAGTCGTAGGACTGCATGATCATATAGTTGAATTCGGCAGCGAGCATTCTGTTTACAGAGAAGCAAGCGCCTACCTCGCGGAGAAGCTCCACGTAGTTGAGGTCGAGAAGCCACTCGGCGTTGTCGACCATAAGAGCCTTGCCGTCCGAGAAGTCGATAAAACGGCTCATCTGCTTTTTGAAGCACTCGACGTTGTGCTGAATCTGTTCCTTTGTGAGCATCTGGCGCATATCGGTACGTCCCGAGGGGTCGCCGATCATGCCGGTGCCGCCGCCGAGAAGCGCGATAGGCTTGTTGCCTGCCATCTGCAGACGCTTCATAAGACAGAGCGCCATAAAGTGACCTACGTGAAGGCTGTCGGCTGTGGGGTCAAAGCCGATATAAAATACCGCCTTGCCGGTATTTACCAATTCTCTGATTTCTTCTTCGTCTGTTACCTGAGCAATCAGACCTCTTGCAATGAGTTCCTCATATACTCCCATCAATCTAATCCTTTCTTACATTAATACATAATACTTTTATATTATAGCCTCTAATATTGTTTCGGTCAAGGCTTTTTTAGTTAAATTTGCATAATTAATTCGTGTAATCTCATTTTTTTCTCGAATAACGCGCGTACTTGTTTTTCTTCGGCTTGCTTTTTCCCGCCATTCCCGCGGGCGCGGTGACAAGGCATTTTTTGCCGCTGCCTATCAGATCGCGCCGTCCGGTTTTGAGCAGAGCCTTTATTACGAGCGGCTTGTTCTCCGGGATAAAATACTGCAACAGCGCGCGCTGCATTGCCTTTTCGCTCTCGGACTTCGGCACGTAGACCGGCTCGAGGGTGAACGGGTCAAGCTCTGTATAGAACATCGCCGTCGAGATCGTTCCGGGCGTGGGATAGAAATCCTGTACCTGCTTTGGGTGGATGTTCTCAGCCTTACAGAACTGCGCAAGCTCGACCGCGTCCTTCAGACGGCAGCCCGGGTGGCTGCTCATCAGGTACGGCACGATGTACTGGTCTTTTTTCGCTTTGCCCGTCAGAGAATAGAACCTGTCGCAGAAGCGCTTGTAGACCTCAATATGCGGCTTGCCCATTTTGTCGAGAACCGCCGCCGAACAGTGCTCCGGCGCTACGCGGAGCTGACCGCTGATGTGGTACTTTATCAGCTCGGAGAAGAACTCGTCGCTCTCGTCCTCCATCAGGTAGTCAAAGCGGATTCCGCTGCGGATAAACACCCTCTTTATGCCGTCGAGGTTTCGCAGCTTCCGCAGCAGATCGAGGTACTCGACGTGCGAGACCTGCATATTCGGGCACGGAGTCGGCGCAAGGCACATGCGGTTTTTGCACAAGCCGTGCCTTTGCTGCTTTTCGCACGAGGGCAGGCGGAAATTCGCGGTGGGTCCTCCCACGTCGCTGATGTAGCCCTTGAAGTGCGGATTATCGAGAAAGCTCTGAGCCTCACGGATAACGCTCTCCTCGCTGCGGACGGTCACGGCTCTTCCCTGATGAAACGCCAAAGCGCAGAAGTTGCAGGCTCCGAAGCAGCCGCGGTTGTGGGTTATCGAGAACTCGACCTCGGCAACGCCGGGCACTCCGCCCTGTTTTTCGTAGCACTTTGGGTACCACCGCATATACGGCAGCGAATAGACCCGGTCGAGCTGCTCGGTATTGAGCGGCTGCATGGGCGGATTCTGAACCAGAATATATTTTCCGTGGCGCTGGATAAGGATTTTTCCGCGAACCGCGTCGGCTTCCTCAAGCTCGCGGCGCGCTGCGACGGCGTAATCGCGCTTTGATTCGCGCACACGCTCAAGCGACGGCAGCTCGACCGCCGACTTGGGAACGTAGTCCGTCGTCCTCACCTTGAAGCAGGTGCCGCGGATATCCTGCAGCGCCTCCACAGGGTAGCCGTCATTAAGGCGCTTTGCGATTTCAACGGTTTGAAGCTCGCCCATGCCGTAGACGAGCAAATCTGCGCCGCTGTCAAAAAGAACCGACGGCATAACGCTGTCGCTCCAGTAGTCGTAGTGGGCAAAACGGCGCAGCGAAGCCTCGAGACCGCCGATGATTATCGGGCTGTCGGGATAGCATTCGCGGATTTTGCGGCAGTAGACCGTGACCGCGCGGTCAGGCCGTCTGCCTGTTTTGCCGCCTGCGGTATAGGCGTCGTCGTGACGTCTGCGCTTTGCGGCGGTGTAGTGGGCGACCATGCTGTCGATGTTACCTGCCGACACCATGAAGCCCAGACGCGGCTTGCCGAACCGCATAAAATCGCGCGTCGTTCTCCAGTCGGGCTGCGATAGAAACGCCACGCGCATTCCGCAGTCCTCGAGAACGCGCGTTATTATTGCCGCGCCGAAGGACGGGTGGTCGACATAGCTGTCGCCGCAGACATATACAAAATCAACGCTGTCCCAGCCGCGCGCTTTTACCTCGTCGGCTGTCATCGGCAAAAAAGCCATATTAATCACCCCTTTATCTGAGAGTTAAGAGTGGAGAGTTTAGAGTGGAGTTAAGTTTCGAAAAATATTCGGGTGCGGGTGTCCCGCCCAAAATTATTCATTTTTAAGTCTTCAGTTTTCAGTATTAATTAAATATTTTCGGGTGCGGGCAGCGCCCGCCATTAACTTAACTCTTAACTCTCCGCTCTGACATCAGTCTTGCTGATTCTGCATTGCGTTGCGGCGTTCTGCCCATTCGCTGTAGGTCATAAGAACGTCGCGCGGCTTGGAGCCCTGGTGAGGTCCTACCACGCCGAGCTGCTCCATGTCGTCTATCATTCGTCCTGCCCTCGCGTAGCCTACCTTAAGGCGGCGCTGCAGCATTGAGGTAGAGGCTTGTCCCGACTCGATTACGAACTGTATCGCTTCCTCCATCTTGGAGTCGACGCTGAGTCCGTCGTCGCCGCCGTCCGAGCCGCCCTTCTTGCCCTGAGCGATCTCCTCGGTCGCGATACGCTTGATGCTCTCCTCGATTTCGGCGTTGTACTCAGCCTTCGCGGACTTCTTGATATAGCCCGTTACGCCCTCGATTTCCTCCTCGGAGGCGTAGCAGCCCTGAACGCGTATCGGCTTGGGCGTACCTACGGGAGAGAACAGCATATCGCCGCGTCCTATGAGCTTTTCGCCGCCGCCCGTGTCGAGGATAGTACGGCTGTCCATGTTGGAGCTTACCTTGAGCGCGATTCGGCTCGGCACGTTCGCCTTGATAAGACCCGTGATTACGTTTACGGTGGGTCGCTGGGTCGCGAGAATAAGGTGCATGCCTGCGGCACGCGCCATCTGGGCGAGTCGGCAGATGCTGTCCTCAACCTCGCTGGGAGCCGCCATCATCAAATCGGCAAGCTCGTCTATCGCGATCACAACGCGGCTCATCCTCTCCTTGGCTACGGGAAGTCCGCCGACCTCCATAACGGGCTGGACAAGCTCGCCCTCCTCGTTCTCAACGGGAGGATTCTCGCGCATATAGCGGATATTTTTTTCTATCAAAGAATTATAGGAGTCGATATCCTTGCAGTCGTACTCCGAAAAGATCTTGTATCGGTTGAGCATTTCGTTGACCGCCCAGCCCAGAGCTGCGGCAGCCTTCTTTGCGTCGGAAACGATCGGCACAAGCAGGTGCGGAATGCCCTTGTACTTTGAGAATTCAACCATCTTGGGGTCGATAAGCAGCAGCTTGACCTCGTCGGGAGTCGCCTTGTAAAGAATCGAGATAAGAATCGAGTTTACGCAGACGGATTTACCTGAGCCTGTGGTACCGGCGATAAGCAGGTGAGGCATTTTGGCGATATCCGTTACCACGATGTCGCCCGAGATATCCCTGCCCAGAACGGCGGTCAGCTTGCTCTTTGAATTGCGGAAAACGTCGGAGTCGATAAGCTCGCGCATCGAAACCATGCTGACGACCTTGTTCGGCACCTCGATACCCACGGCAGCCTTGCCGGGAATGGGCGCTTCGATACGAACGCCGTTGGCGGCGAGGTTGAGGGCGATATCGTCGGAAAGATTTGTTATCTTGCTGATTTTAACGCCGGGAGCCGGCTGCAGCTCGTAGCGCGTTACCGACGGACCTCGGCAGATGTTAACGATTTTGGCGTTTACGCCGAAGCTCTGGAGGGTGTCGACAAGCTTGCGCGAATTCTGCTCAAGCTCCTCGCGCGCGCTGAGGTCGTTGTTGTTTTCGTTGAGGCGCAGCAGCTGGATGGGAGGATAGTGATATATCTTCTTTTCCTCGTGAGGCTGCTCAGCCCTGTAGCCTACGTTGTCGAACTCGGACGGCTCGGCGGCAGGCTCCGCAGGCTTTTTGGGCTGCCCGCGCTTAGAAACCGCAACGGGCACGGTCTCGGGGTCTGCCTGAACCGCTCCCTGAGAGATGTGCTGCGAACGCTTCTCCTGCGAGATATCGTCGGCTATGTGGTCGACGGTCGAATCGGTGTTGTTGTCGTAGGAACGCTCCGCGCGGCTGATGATATTTATCAGGTCGGTCGAGAGGTCAAGCTCAGAGGCGTTGCCCTCGTTTGAATCGGAATAATCGACCTCGGTGTTGTTTATTTCAACCTTTTCCTCGGGCATGTCCTTACGCTTGCGGCGCTTCTTTTTGGGAGAATCGAGCGGAATGTCTATCGCGCCTGTGCCCGAGGGCTTATACTGCGGCAGGTCGGTCGCGTATCTGTCGGATATGTACTCCTCCTGCTCGCGCCTGCTGCGCTCCTCTTCCTCGCGCTGACGGCGGTACTCCATCTTCTCGCGGTAGCGGCGGCGCTGCTCCTCGCCTGCTCTTTTGGCGCGGTCCATTGTGCGGCTCGCGGCTCTCGCAACGTCCTTGACGCTGAGGTTGGTCAGGATAAAAATCAGCACAACGAGCACTACTATGGTGAGGATAAGCGCGACGGTGGTTCCGCAGAAAAACGCGAGCGGATAGCCCAGAATGCCGCCTATCATGCCGCAGACGAGCGGAATATAGCCCTTGTCGCCGAAGCCGTCGAGATAGAGGTTGCCGAGCGCCGCGAAGTAGTTCATATCCTGATGCTTCGCGCCGCCGACCATGTAGACGAACGCGCCTGCAACGAGGATGGTCAGCACACACAGCGCGACCTTTGCCTCAAAATGCGCGACGCAGCGCTCCTTCTCGTTCATCACGGTCATATAGATGAAAAACGCCGGAATAAGGAGCATTCCCAGACCGAAGATGCCGAAGAAGAACGAGCGGACAGCCGTCCAGACGTTGCTTCCGGGGATGAAAACCATTACGCCGAAGATTATCGCCAGCGCGACGTACAGTATCGATTTTATTCTCGGGCTGAGCTGAGGCTTTCGCTGCGGAGCGGTCCGCGCTGAGGTTTTGGCGCGTTTTGCGCGGCTCGGCGCGCCCGATTTTGATTTGGTTGTTGTTTTTTTGTTTGACTGCTTTTTTGCTGCCAAAGCTGTCACTCCTATGTTTTGTTTATCAGGCGACAGGTATCGGGAACAGGTTATTTCCGATGGGAGCGCCGGTAAAGAGGTTTGTGCCGTTCATGATCTCGATGACGGAAACTACGATAAGTCCTACGCCGACAACGGCGGTGTAGATCACAAAAATAATCATCTTGTCGGACTTGAGGAACCACTTGAAGATCCAGATAGCGAGGTAGCCGACCACAGCCGAAACCGCCATGCCGATAAGGGTGGGAACAAGCTCGATATTCGCCGCCGAGGGATTTTTGATAACGTCAACTCCCTCGAGAGCGGCTGCCGCGATGATCGCCGGGGTGCCGAGAACGAAGGTGTAGTCGAGCGCCTTCTGCTTGTTGATACCGCGCATTTCACCTACCGCGAGGGTGGAGCCCGAACGCGAGATACCCGGCAGAAGCGCCGCGGCTACCTGCATAAGACCAACGCAGAGCGCGTCGACTACCGTATAGCTCTCTCTGCCCTTTGCGCCCTCGGAGCTGCCCTTCATGTGCTTGAAGCTAACCTGAGAATTGCGCTTGTTGCAGATAATTCCGATAAACAGCAGTGCGCTTGTTACGCACAGCGAAACTGCGGTGACGATGAGCACCGGCGAGGCTGAGAAAACGTCCGCAAGATCCTTGAGCTTCATGCCTGTGCCGGGAATCGGGATAAACATGAGCACCAGAGGCAGAAGTCCGATGATGAGCATCATGATGAGGCTGCGCTCGTAGTTCATGTTCTTCCAGCTGAATTTGCCTGTGAAAATGTCCTTGAGCATGCGGAAAAACTCCACTATCAGGCTGCCGATGAGCTTGTGGTAAAACACGATTACCGCAGCAAGCGTGCCGATGTGAAGCATTACGTCGAAGAACAGGTTGCTCTCTCCGCTGACTCCGAGAACGTGCTGGGTGATCGCGAGGTGTCCGCTGCTCGATACGGGCAGGAACTCGGTAAGACCCTGAACGATGCCCTGGATCACCGCGTCTAAAATTGTCATATGTAACCTCCTAATTTGTCGGGCAAGCGCCGCTGCCGCGGAAATTGCGCAGTAACGGCGTTTGCGTTTTTACTGACTGATTATCAGTTCATACAGTGCGTCTATCGCGTCGGAAACCGTGCCGACGCTGTCTATCAGACCCTCGCGCACCGCGTCCTCTCCGTCGAGAATGGTGCCGACGTCGGTGACAAGCTCGCCCGTGTTGAGCACAAGCTCGCTGTAGCGCTCGGGTGTGACATTTGAATTTTCCACCACAAAGTTCGTTATCCTGTCCTGCATCCTGCGGAAATACTCGAAGGTCTGCGGCACGCCGAGAGTAAGTCCCGTTGTGCGCACGGGATGAACGGTCATTGACGCGCTCTTTGCTATAAAGCTGCGCTTTGCCGCCACCGCCAACGGTATTCCGATCGAATGCCCTCCGCCGAGAACGATGGATACGGTGGGCTTGCGCAGTCCCGAGATGACCTCGGCTATAGCCAAGCCTGCCTCTACGTCGCCGCCGACGGTGTTGAGCAGGATCAGCAGTCCGTCTATTCTCTCGTCCTCCGCTATCGACACGAGAAGCGGCAGGATATGCTCGTACTTTGTGGTTTTGCTGCGGTCGGAGAGCAGATAGTGACCCTCTACCTGACCGATTATCGTCAGGCAATGAATGATTTTGTCCTTATGCGCAAAGAGCATTGAGCCTGTATCCGGCAGCTGACACTGCTGTCTGTCGTCAGGCTCCGGTTCCGCTTCCTGTTCGCCCGGATTGCGTACAAATTCATCATCGCCGTTTCGCAAAAGCTTTCTGTTCATTTCGCACCTCCGGATTTATTTTTCCCGAAGCGCCGACGGTAATACATATGACTTTCGCGAAAACGATATGAAACCATTTTGTATTATATCATCAAACGCCATCTTTTTCAAGATTTTCACGTTATATTTCTAATAAATAATAATTATTTTACAGAATTATTGTACTATTATTGTAATTATACTATCTTGGAGTGAGTTTCTTTGGATTCCAACATAATAATGGGCGTCGTCATCGGTCTGCTCGTGCTTTTATCGGCATTCTTTTCGGCGACCGAAACCGCGTTTTCCTTTGTAAACCGCATTCGCGTTCAGCATGCGGTCGAAAGCGGCGACAAAGGCGCGGTAAATGTGCTCTACATTATCGAGCACTTCGACAACGCCCTGACAGCTATATTAATTTGCAATAATATTGTAAACCTCGGCTGCTCGTCTATCGCGACGGTGCTCTGTCTGCGGCTTTTCGGCGACATAGGCTCCGCTATCGCGACGGGAGCGACCACCCTGCTCGTTCTGACCTTCGGCGAGGTCATCCCCAAGTGTCTTGCCAAGGAGCACTGCGACGACTTTTCCGCTAAGACCGCGGGATTTCTGAAATTCCTCACCATAGTTCTCACGCCGCTTGTTTTCATCTTTATGAAGCTGCGCTCGCTCGCGCTGAAAATCGCGGGCAAAAGCGAGGACTCTCCGTCAGTCACCGAAAACGAGCTTAAATACATAGTTGAAAGCATTGAGGAGGAAGGCGTGCTCGAGGAGAGCGAAAGCGAGATGGTTCGCTCGGCGCTGGACTTTGACGAAACCACCGCCGAGGAGATCCTCACGCCGCGCGTCGACGTCGTTTTCATCAACATCGAGGACTCGCAGCAGAAAATCAAGGACATCATCATCGAGAACCGCTACTCGCGCATTCCCGTTTACGAGGAGACCATCGACAACATCGTCGGCATTCTGCACACGCGCGACTACCTTGAATCCCTCGCCGACGGCAAGGCTCCCGAGCTTAAAGAGATCATTCAGCCGCCGTTCTTCGTATTCAAGTCGCAGCAGCTCTCAAAAATCCTGAGCAACTTCAAGCGCACCAGAAACCACATCGCCATCGTCACCGACGAATACGGCGGCACCCTCGGCATCGTCACGATGGAGGATCTGCTTGAGGAGATCGTAGGCGACATCTGGGACGAGGACGAGGAGATCGAGCACAGCTACTACAAAATCGGCAAGGACGAGTTCCTTGTCAACGGCGACATCGAGCTTGACGACATGCTCGCGCTCTTTAACGTGGACGAAGGCTCGCTTGAGAGCGATTCGATCACCGTGGGCGGCTTTATTCTGGAGCACGCAGGTACAATCCCTAAAAAACGCGAGAGCATTGAGTCCGACGGCTTCCGCTTTACCGTGATGGAGGTTCAGAACCAGCGCATTATGCGCGTGGTGGTAAAGAAGCTCGAAAAGCCTGCCGAGGAAACCGACGAGGCTTGACCAAACAACCTAATTACCAATCATAAAAAAGCAGGAAAGGCTTGAGTAAAATCAGACCTTTCCTGCTTTGCCGTTTATTTGGAATTGATATAATTTACCGCCGCCGTTGCAGCTACGGCTCCGTCGGCTGCTGCCGTCACGAGCTGTCGGACTTCTTTTTGACGGTTGTCGCCGGCTACGAAGATTCCCTCCGTCTTGGTGCGGCAATCCTCGCCTGCCACAGCGTAGCCCGAGCCGTCAAGCTCGATGACCGACGCGAAGTTTTGGTTCTCGGGGATCCTGCCGACGGCGACGAAGAGTCCGTCGACCTCCAGAGTGCGCTCCGCACCCGACTTGCCGGCTACAGTCACGGCGTTCAGCTTCTTCTCAAAGTGAAGCTGTTTTACCGTGCTGTTGAGCACAAGCTCCACGTTTTCGCGCTCTCTCAGAAGCGCGGCTGTCGCCTCCTCGCCTCTGAACGAATCGCGGCGGTGAATGAGATACACCTTCTCCGCGACCTCGGCGAGATACAGCGCGTCCTCAAGGGCTGTGTTGCCGCCGCCCACGACCGCGACCTTCTTCTTTCGGTAAAATGCGCCGTCGCAGGTCGCGCAGTACGAGATTCCTCTGCCGACGAGCTTATCCTCGTTCTCAACGCCTAACTTGCGGTTCTCGCTGCCCGTCGCGATGATCACCGCCCTTGCGGCATACTCGTTCTTCTTGGTGCGGACGAGCTTGTCCTCCGCCCTGTTCTCAATTTCGAGAGCCTTCTCAAACTTGAACTCCGCACCCAGCTCCTTTGCCTGATTGTAAACGCCGGTTGCGAAGTCGAAGCCCGAAACATGGGCTGCCGCAGGGTAGTTTTCGATATCGGGGGTGTTGATTATCTGTCCGCCGTAGCTGAGCGCCTCGAGGACGAGAACGGTCTTTGCCGCCCGTCGCGCGTAAATCGCGGCGGTCATGCCGGCGGGTCCCGCGCCTATTACAATGATATCATACATCAGAGCAGCTCCTCAAGCGCCTCGCGGGGTTTCAGACCGACGCTTCTGTCTGCCTCCATGCCGTCCTTAATCAGCACAACGCACGGGATCGCGCTTACGTCGAACTGCTCGGCAAGCTCGTCCTCCTCGTCGATATTGATCGAAACGACCTTTACGTCCTGTCTGTCGTCCGAGATTTCCTCAAGTATGGGTCTGAGCATTTTGCACGGTCCGCACCAGTTTGCGTAGAAATCCGCGAGAACCGGTCGGTCGGACTGTAATACTTCCTTCTCAAAGGTTGCGCCTGTAACTTCCAATACTGCCATCTTTATCCTTCCTTTCAAATCAGCTTTGCGATATCCGCTTCTATATCCTTTGGCGGACAGGTCGGGTTGTAGCGCTTAACCACGCTGCCCTCTCTGTCTACAAGGAACTTTGTGAAATTCCACTTTATGTCGGCTGCCGCCTTGGCGGTCGTGCTCATTTTGGCAATCGCCTTCATAGCGAGCTTGTTTTTAACGCCCTTTACCTCCTCGGTCGGCGCCTGCGCCTTGAGGAAGGTGTAGAGCGGAAGCTCGTTTTCGCCGTTTACCTCAGCCTTCGCCATCTGGTCGAACTGCGTTTTGAACCGCGCGGTGCAGAACTCGTGGATCTCATCGTCCGTACCCGACGCCTGATTGGCGAACTGGTTGCAGGGAATGTCGAGCACCTCAAAGCCCTTGTCGTGATACTTCTCATAGAGAGCCTCGATGCCCTCATACTGCGGAGTGAAACCGCAGCCTGTGGCGGTGTTGACAACGAGAACCACCCTGCCGCGCCAATCCGCGAGGTCAAGCTCGCCGCCTCTGCGTTTTTTTAGCTTATAATCGTAAAATCCCATTTCTCTGCCTCCTTTAATTGTGTTCAATTAGATTGTATCAAATCTAATTTCATTTGTCAATAGTATTATGCAAAAATTTTCGTAAAATAAACAAGAGGTCTGACGAAACCGCCAAACCTCTCCACTTGCGCTGTTTAATTGTATTGCTACGCCCACGGATTTGTGCTCTCGGGCGGTCTGATTCCGACCAGAATGAACTGCTCCCAAAGGTACCACTTGCCGTCCTTGGCGAGCCTGAGCTGCACCTGACGCGGACTGTCGGCTCCGCCCGAACGGATATGAAGCGTGGCGTAGTTCTCGTTCTGATAGGAATAGGGGTTTTCGCTGACACGGACGCGGTACGGCTCCGAGGGCAGGTAGTCGTTCTGCGGAGTCGCGCCCTCAAAGTACGATCGCGGAACATAGTCGCCGTCGCGGAAGCGGTCTACGATAAAGCTCTTGTCGTAGCCGCTGAGAGGTCGCGGACCTCTGAGGTACTCGATCATCGAAAGGGACAAATCGGGGTCTTCGGGATAATAGCAGAACGCGAGCACCGTGAGCGCCGCGGTATCGAACGGCGTTTTCAGACGCGCCTGCGGAAGCGCGATGAACTCCTCAAAGCTCTCGGGAAGGCGGTCAAAAACGATTTCCTCGGTGCGGCTGCCGCCCGAAGAATAACCCGACGGCTTTTGAGCTGATTTGTTAACGCTGTCAAAAAGTCCCATCTGCCAATTCCTCCTTATATAGTTCTCATTTTTTACATCTATATTGTACAATAAAACCGCGCGAAAATCAACCGTCTAATCGAGAAACCCGAATTTATTCGCATATTAAGCCAAGTCTGCGCAAATCTGCGGCCGTGAACACGTAAAACACGCAGAAATTTTCAAAAGGGCGCATTTTAAAGAATAAAAAATACAAAAACACCTTGTAAACATTTTGAATTTATGTTACAATTTAAGAAATATATATCCATATCAAAAATGAAAGTGAGGAAAAACCTATGGAAATTACCAAAGACATCCGCTATGTGGGCGTTAACGACCACAAAATCGATTTGTTTGAGGGTCAGTACGACGTTCCCAACGGCATGGCGTACAACTCCTACGTTATCCTTGACAGCAAAACCGCCGTCATGGACACCGTTGACCGCAACTTTACCCACGAATGGCTCAACAACCTCGAGGAAGCCCTCGGAGAGCGCAAGCCCGACTACCTCGTCGTTCAGCACATGGAGCCCGACCACTCCGCGAACATCTTCAACTTCATGAAGAATTATCCCGACGCGACCATCGTTTCGAGCGCAAAGGCGTTCAACATGATGCAGAACTTCTTCGGCACTCAGTTTGAGGACAGAAGGATCGTCGTAGGCGAGGGCGACACGCTTGAGCTCGGCGAACACACCCTCACCTTCGTCACCGCTCCGATGGTTCACTGGCCCGAGGTCATCGTCACCTACGACAGCAAGGACAAGGTTCTCTTCTCCGCAGACGGCTTCGGCAAGTTCGGCGCTCTCGACGTTGACGAGGACTGGGCATGCGAGGCAAGACGCTACTACATCGGCATCGTAGGCAAGTACGGCGCTCAGGTTCAGAACCTGCTCAAGAAAGCCGCCAAGCTCGACATTCAGATCATCTGTCCGCTTCACGGCCCCGTTCTCACCGAGAATCTCGGCTACTACCTCGATCTCTACAACACATGGTCAAGCTACGGCGTTGAGACCGAAGGCATTATGATCGCCTACACCTCCGTTTACGGCAACACCAAAAAGGCGGTTGAGCTGCTCGCCGAGAAGCTCCGCGTCAAGGGCTGCCCGAAGGTAGTTGTAAACGACCTCGCTCGCGAGGATATGGCTGAGTGCGTTGAGGACGCGTTCCGCTACGGCAGGATCGTTCTCGCAACCACCACCTACAACGCCGAGATCTTCCCGTTCATGCGCGAATTTATCAACCACCTCACCGAGCGCAACTTCCAAAACAAGACCATCGGTCTTATAGAAAACGGCTCATGGGCTCCTCTCGCGGCAAAGACCATGAAGAAGATGCTCGAGGGCTGCAAGAACCTCGAATTTACCGACACCACCGTCCGCATCATGTCAGCGCTCAACGACCAGAGCAAGGAACAGCTCGAAAACCTCGCTAACGAGCTCTGCAAGGACTACCTCGCCCAGCACGACGAGACCGCCGACAAAAACGACCTCACCGCGCTGTTTAACATCGGCTACGGTCTGTATGTAGTCACCTCGAACGACGGCAAGAAGGACAACGGCCTTATCGTAAACACCGTCACTCAGGTCACCAACTCCCCCAACCGCATCGCGGTCTGCATCAACAAGCAGAACTACTCGCACCATGTTATCAAGAACACGGGCGTTATGAACGTCAACTGTCTCTCGGTTGAGGCTCCGTTCAAGGTATTCGAGACCTTCGGCTTCCAGAGCGGCAGAAACGTCGACAAGTTCAAGGACTGCGAGCCTCTCCGCTCGGACAACGGCCTTGTTTTCCTGCCCAAGTACATCAACTCGTTCATGTCGCTCAAGGTTGAGAGCTACATCGACCTCGACACCCACGGAATGTTCATCTGCACCGTCACCGAGGCGAGAGTTACCTCCGACAAGGAGACCATGACCTACACCTACTACCAGAACAACGTTAAGCCCAAGCCCCAGACAGACGGCAAAAAGGGCTGGGTCTGCAAGGTCTGCGGCTACATCTATGAGGGTGAGGACCTTCCCGAGGACTTCATCTGTCCGCTCTGCAAGCACGGCGTTGCCGATTTTGAACCGATTGAATAAAACAAAACGCATAACAAAAGACCGACGCAGCCGCGCCGGTCTTGTTTTTTGCTTACTATTCTACCAGACCCAGAATTTGGAGCCTGTAACGCCTGTGCCCGTAAGCTCCGCGAGGTACTTCTGAACGCAGGTAGCGTCGAGAACGTTCACCTCGCCGTCGCCGTTTACGTCGGCTGCAAAGAGCGAACGCCTGTCGGGCGCGGTCACCTCGGCGGCGATCTTCTGCGATTCGGTAACGTCGTTTACGTCTATCCCACCGCTGCTGTCGGCGTCGCCCATTGTTACAAAGTCGAACTCATAGCTCTCGCCGTACTGCGCGGACAGCCACGCTGCGCGGCTGTAGCACCAGTCGGCGGCGTAGTTATACATATCGGTATAGTCGCGCTGATTGTAGGTCATGGAGTGCTTGCTCAGCTTGACGCCGCTCTCGTCGATCGTGAACGAGAGGTTGTCGAGGGTGGTGTGGTCGGCGACCCAGTCGCTCGTCTTTATCAGCCATCCGCTCGTGTAGTTCATGGCGGCGCTGTCGGTCAGCAGATTGCGGTACTCGCTGATCGTGTACATCTCGCTCTCGATCTTCGCGCTCGGGAAGATGCCGTAGAAGTTGTAGAGCGCGGGAATGAACTTCTCGAACCAGATCCTCGGCGCGGCTTCCTGAACCTCGGTGTTCTGCGCGATTCGCGCCATGATGTTGGTCGGGGTCTTTGTGCCCGTCGGAGTGCCCTTGTAGCGGCACCACCAGCCCGTAGGCTCCTCGTAGTCGGTTACGCCGATGCTGCGCAGATCGCGCGATACGCCTGTCGCGTTGCCGAGGGAGTTGTCGTAGTCCCACACGGGCGAGCCGTAGAATTTATACTTGCCGTTTTCGTCGGGCTTGAAGGTGAAGAACGTGCTCGAAACGCCGCTGTCCCAATTCTTGCCAAGCTCGTTGATAAGATACAGCTTTGTGACCGACTCAACGTCGGCGTAATCCGAAAGGTTCATCAGCTTTGAGGCTGTCGCGTTGTAGAACTTGTCGAACTTGCTCTTTACATACGCCTTGACCTCGTCGTAATACGGCTGACCGGCCTCGATTTTGGGAGATTTGATGGTGAGCTTCAAGCCCTTTGTGCTGACGTAGTAATCTCCGTCGCCTGCGCTCGCGTCGACCTCGGCGATAAACGGGAAGTCGTCCCTGAGCGTGCCGTCCTCGTTGAGATAGCCCTCGTCGTCAACGTCGGCGACAAGACTGCCTGCCTCGACCTTCTCGCACACCAGGTAGCTGCCCCAGTAGAAGCCGTTTACATAGAAATCCACAAAACGCGAATCGGAGGCGTAAGGCATACCCACCGCGTCAGAGAGGTCGTAGAGAACACGGTTGCGCGCAAGCGAATCGTCCTGATAATTGGCGAGGATGGAGTATTTCTTGTTCTTCTCCATGCCGGCTACGCTGACCTTCTTGTCGTAGGTGATGTTGTAGCCCTTCTTCGGCTTGCCCCACGAGGTGTTGCCCCTGCCCTTTATCTTCTTTACCGGGGTGTTGTCGATTTTGCCGTCGGGAGTTACTATCGCGCCTGTCGCGGTCGCCTTGCGCTCCTTGTCGGCATTGAGGTAGGTCATAAGGTCGGTGCCGCTGCCGTCGGCGTCGCTGTTGTTGATGTAGACCGCCGCCTCAGCGCCGGACTTCATGACCCTGAGCGTATAGCTTGAACCGTCAGCGCTGACGGCATAGCTCTCGTTTGTTTTGTACGGAACAGACTCCGTGGTCTGCGAAGCGATGCTCACTCCGTTTACCGTGACGCTGCCGGCAAAGCCGTTGAAAACGTCGATGGTGTCGCCGTCCGCGGACGACGGCAGAAAGAAATATTTTTCATCCGGATCAGGCTCGTTGAAGTCCTCGTCGTGAACGCTCTGCCACTTCTGCCACGCCTCTCCGTCGGAGGAACCGAGAACTGCGTGCACATAAAGCGCTTCGGAGGTGGTAAATCCGGTTGGTTTTCCGCTCTCTGCGGCTGACGCGGCGCACACAGGCAGCGCGCTAAGCAGCAGTACGGTTGTCAAAATTAACGCCAATACTTTTTTCATTTAAATTCCCCCTTTATGCCTGAATTATAACACAAAATCCTACCCTAATCAATAATAAAAAACGTTGAAAATATACTTGTTATATGCTAAAATGGAAGGTGAAATTATTATGGCAGGTGGGCGTATGAAAAAGTACATTCTGGCTCTCGACGAGGGCACAACAAGCGCGCGAAGCATACTCTTTGACAGGAACCAAAACGTCGTCAGCGTTTCGCAGCACGAGCTTCCGCAGATTTTCCCTCATGCGGGCTGGGTCGAGCAAAATCCGATGGACATCTACGCCAACCAGTACGCCTCGATGACCGAATGCGTGGCTAAAAGCGGAGTTTCTCCCGACGAGATCGCCGGAGTGGGCATCACCAACCAGCGCGAAACCGCGATCGTCTGGGAGAAGAGCACCGGCAAGCCCGTTTACAACGCCATCGTTTGGCAGTGCCGCCGCACCGCCGATATCTGCGACAGGCTCGTCAAGGACGGACACAGCGACTATATCCAACAGGCGACCGGGCTTAAAGCCGACGCGTATTTCAGCGCGACGAAGATAAAGTGGATACTCGACAACGTTCCCGGCGCGCGCGAAAAGGCTGAAAAAGGCGAGCTGCTTTTCGGCACCGTCGACACATGGCTTGTGTGGAAGCTGACCGGCGGCAGGGTTCACGTGACCGACCGCACCAACGCCTCGCGCACAATGCTGTATAATATTCACACGCTTTCGTGGGATAATAAGCTCTGCGAGCTGCTGGGGATTCCGATGTGCATGCTGCCCGAGGTAAAGAGCAGCAGCGAGATCTACGGCGAAACCGAACTGATGGGCGCAAAGGTTCCGATCTGCGGAATCGCCGGCGACCAGCAGGCGGCGCTTTTCGGGCAGGGGTGCTTCGGCGCAGGCGACATGAAGATCACCTACGGCACGGGCTGCTTCCTGCTTTCGAACACCGGAAACGAGCCTGTGCAGAGCCGTCACGGATTGCTCACCACCATTGCCGCGACAGAGAAAGACCGCGAAGTTGAGTACGCGCTTGAGGGCAGCGTTTTCACCGGCGGCGCTGTTGTTCAGTGGCTGCGCGACGGTCTGAGACTTATCGCCGACGCCAAGGACACCGACTACTTTGCCCGGAAGGTCAAGAGCAGCAACGGCGTTTATGTGGTTCCGGCGTTTTCGGGTCTCGGCGCGCCGCACTGGAACATGAGAGCAAGAGGAATCATCACCGGGCTGACGATGGGCAGCACGCGCGAGCATATCATACGCGCCGCGCTTGAATCGATCGCCTACCAGACCGCCGACGTTATCGCCGCGATGGGCAGCGACACCGGCAGGAAAATCTCCTGTCTGCGCGCTGACGGCGGCGCTTCGGCAAACAACTTCCTCATGCAGTTCCAGTCGGATATCGCGGACACACAGGTCATCCGTCCGAGTCAGAAGGAGGCCACCGCGGCAGGCGCGGCGTTCCTCGCCGGACTTGCGGTCGGATTCTGGCAGAGCCGCGAGGAAATCATGCGGAACGCCTCGGCAGAGAGCGTATTCAGACCCGCAATGGACAAAAACGAAAGAGATAAACTGCTCGGCGGCTGGCACCGCGCCGTCAGAGCCTGTACGGGGGTAACAAATGATTGACGTAATTGAAAAACGCTTTCCGTCAGCGGACGAAAAGCACGAGCTGTACGCAAGAATATACGTGCCCGAGGGCGAAATAAAGGGACTGTTCCACGTCGTCCACGGCATGATCGAGCACATAGGCAGATACGACGGCTTTATGCGGACTATGGCCGAAAACGGCTGGCTCTGCTACGGCTACGACAACCTCGGCCACGGCAAAACCGCCGCCGACAGCAGCGAGCTTGGCTTTATGGGCGGCTACCGCTACCTTCTCGCGGACGTGCGCCGCTTCACCGCCGAGATGAAAAACGAGTACGGCGACGACCTCACCTGCATTCTGATGGGTCACAGCATGGGCTCGTTTATCGCGCGCTGCACCTTTACGAACAAGCTGTGGGACAAGCTTATCATCATGGGAACCGCGGGTCCCAACCCTGCGGCGTACATGGGCACCTCGCTGCTCGACCGCCTGATCGCCGCAAAGGGCAAGAGGTATATTTCGAAAACCATCGAAAAAATGATGTTCGGCACCTACAACAACCACTTCGACGAGGAGGACGCTCACGCGTGGCTCAGCAGCATCAAGGAAACGCGCGACCTCTATCATGCCGACCGCTACTGCGCCTTTCACTTCTGCGTTGACTCGATGAACGACCTGCTGCAGATGCTGCTTATCTGCAACCGCAAGGCGTGGTACTGCCGCGAGGAGCTTAACGCGCCGATCATCCTGCTCTCGGGTGAGGAGGATCCCGTAGGCAACTACGGAAAGGGCGTTCAGGAGGTTTTCAAGCGGCTGATCAAGCACGGCAAAAACGCGCAGATCAAGCTCTACCCCAACTGCCGCCACGAAATTCTCAACGACACCTGCCGCGACGAGGTAATAAGGGATATTCTGGTCTTTGTCGACAGATAATAATTCCGATAAAAAAGCCTCCCCTTCGAGGGGAGGTGGCTCGGCAAATAAGCCGAGTCGGAAGGGTGGGTTCGGAAGATGATACTTTTTCAAATGATGTCAGTATGGTAATGAACCTGCCTTTGTCCACACCCTTCAGTCACGCCGCTTTGGGCGGCGCGACAGCTCCCCTCTGAGGGGAGCCTTTAAACGTCAGAATACTATTTTTCTATCATCTGTGCAAATAAGTCATTCTTTCGACAAACAGACGGAAGGGTTCGCCGCCCTTCCGTCTTGTTTTTTTAAATATTCATAAACCGCTTTAATGCTTCAAGATTCCTCTCGCCTATCGCCCTGCCTATGTTGTATGCGGCGCGCATTTTGTCCGCGTCGTGCTCGATCCTGCCTATCGGAAGCGGCTCGTCGGGACAGATAACAAACGCTCTGCCTGCCTTTTCCTCCGCAAAAACAAGTCTGCGGCTGTTGTTGTAGTTGTTGTGGCGGTTATTCATCGCGTCGAGCAGATTCGGGTACCTGCGCAGCGTGAGCTTCATCATCGGCATCATCGACGCAGGCTGCTTTTCGTAGCCGCGCGGCCGGGTGAGCACCACGACGTTCTTTTCAAAACCGCCGCGGATCATGAATTTCAGCGGAATCGAGTCGGAAATACCTCCGTCGAGCAGCATTTTGCCCTCAAGCTCAACGGGCTTTGAAACCAGCGGCATTGACGCGGACGCGCGTATCCACTCAAAACAGGTATCGTCAGCGACGTCGCAGCGCTTATACACAGGCAAGCCCGTTGCGCAGTCGGTGCAGACAAGGTAAAATTCCATAGGAGAATTATTAAACGCTTCCCTGTCAAAAACATCGAGCTTATTCGGCACGGTATGGTAGCAGAATTTCGCACCGAAAAGGTCGCCCGTGCGAACAAGCGACTGCATGCTGCAATAGCGTTTGTCCTTTGCGAAGCGCGTATTATAGCGGACGGCTCTGCCGTGCTGACCGGATTTATAGTTGCAGCCGAACGCCGCGCCCGCCGAAACGCCGACAAGGCGGTCAAAGCTTATTCCGTTTTCCATCATCACGTCGGTAACGCCTGCGCTGAACAGTCCGCGCATTGCGCCGCCCTCGAGAACCAAGCCTGTTTTCATAAAAACACATCCTTCCGACGGATATGTTACCACAAAATCAAAATTTTGTAAACAAAAACCGCCGCTGGTTTTCTCCGGCGGCGGCATTATTGCTTATTGAATTATTTCCTGACTGTCTTTTTGTCGTCCTTGCCGACGATGAGCCTGATGCCGAAGAGCACGGCGATCATGAGAACAACCGAAACGCCGAGTACGACGAATACGTTCTGCACAAAGCCTGCGAGGAGGTAGCCTGCAGCCGCAACGCCCGCAACGGTGAGAGCGTAAGGCAGCTGGGTTGAAACGTGGTTAACGTGGTCGCACTGCGCGCCCGTTGAAGCCATGATAGTGGTATCCGAAATCGGTGAGCAGTGGTCGCCGCAGACCGCGCCGGCGAGGCATGCGGAGATGCAGACGATAACCATTGAGGGGATCGTGCCGTCGGTAACGTCGGCGAGCTGAGACTGGAACACGCCCGTAACGATCGGAATGAGAATACCGAAGGTGCCCCAAGAGGTGCCTGTCGCGAAAGAAAGACCGAGAGCGACGACAAAGAGCAGCAGCGGCAGGAGGATCTGGATAGCGGTTGCGCTTTCAACGATACCTCTTACGAACTCAGCGGCGCCGAGCTGGTTGGTCATGGTCTTGAGGGTCCATGCGAACACGAGAATCAGGATAGCCGGAACCATCTGCTTGAAGCCGGCGACGAGAGAGCTCATGCACTCGCTGAACTTGAGCACGCCGCGGAGCATGTAGTAGATCATAATAACGATGAGCGCGCCGATAGAGCCGAGCGAAAGTCCTACGGAAGCGTCGCAGTTAGCGAACGCGTCGATGATATTGGTGCCCTCAAAGAGACCGCCTGTGTAGAGCATGCCGACAACGCAGAACGCGATGAGCAGGAGAACAGGCAGAATGAGGTCAACGACCTTGCCCTTGGTGTGATCAGGCTCGTCGTCCTTGTCGTAAACGCTGTTGCGCGTTGTAAAGAGGTCGCCGTTGATCGCGTTGATTTCGTGGGTGCGCATGGGACCGTAGTCAACGTTCGAAACGGAGATGAAAATCACCATGATAAGGGTGAGGATAGCGTAGAGATTGTAGGGAATGGTGCTGATAAAGAGCTGAATGCCGTTTACGCCGTCAACCGTGCCGCTGACAGCCGCCGCCCATGAGGAGATCGGCGCGATAATGCAGACAGGAGCCGCGGTTGCGTCAATGATATAGGCGAGCTTTGAACGGGATATCTTGTGCTTGTCGGTGACAGGGCGCATAACCGAGCCGACAGTGAGGCAGTTGAAGTAGTCGTCAACAAAAATCAGGACGCCGAGCAAGAATGTCGCGATGCTCGCGCCTATGCGTGTGTGGATATGCCTTGCAGCCCATTCGCCGTAGGCACGGCTGCCGCCAGCGCGGTTCATGAGAACGACTATCGCGCCGAGCACTACGAGGAAAATAAGGATACCTACGTTGTAGCTGTCGGCGATGTTGGCGATAAGTCCGTCGTTTACGACCGAGGTCATAACGCCCACAAAGCCGGTGCCCATTGCGATCGCGTGGAGCACAGCGCCCGAGATGATACCGATGAACAGCGAGGAATAAACCTCCTTGGTGACGAGCGCGAGACCGATGGCGATAATCGGCGGCAGCAGCGACCACCATGAGCCGACCGATACGGCTTCCTCACCCGTTCCGGTGACGGTCACAGCCTGAGTGATCGGCGTTTGGGTAAAGCAGAACACGATATAGGCGATGACTGCGCCTATGAAGATCAGGTTCTTTACCAGATTCTTTTTCATTTTAATTCTCCTATGAAATTATTTTTGCCGAAACGACAATTTTCGACAAATGAACACTAGTATTTTACCACATTAAAGCGATAAGCGCAATAATTTTTTTATTCCGAATAGATTTTTAGGAAATACGCACAACAATCTGCGCACCAAATTGGACAGTCTGAACAGTCAGCAGCGCAATTATGTACATACCCACGGCATCGGCGGCGAGGATTGAGGTTATTGCACAGTCGTTTCTTCGTTATACTGCACAATTAGTTGCCGCTTGCTCCATATATTCTGCACAAAACTACTCTCTACCTCTTGACAAAATGAATAAAAAGTGAGATAGTAGTAAGGTAATCGCGTCCCCGATATCGTATTGGTTTCGGGGTATTTTTTCGGGCAGTCTGCTTTAGCCATTTAAATCGCAAAAAACGGTCTGCCGTCCCATCAAACTTAAAGGAGCATGATTATGCCAATCACAGAGTTTCTGACAAGAAACGCAACCTATTTCAAAAACGACATCGCGCTCGTTGAGATTAATCCCGAGGTCAAGAACATTCCTCACGTCACATGGCGCGAATACTCGCTTATCGAGGCGGCGAGAGGCGGCGCGTTCCGCAAGCAGCTCACCTGGGGCGAGTTTGAAAAGCAGGCTAACCGCTTCGCGAACCTCCTGCTCACAAGAGGTATCAAAAAGGGCGACAAGGTTGCCATTCTGCTTATGAACTGCCTCGACTGGCTGCCGATCTACTTCGGTATCCTCAAGGCAGGCGCGGTCGCGGTGCCGCTCAACTTCCGCTACACCGCCGAGGAGATCAAGTACTGCCTTGAAAAATCCGACTCCGACATCCTCGTTTTCGGCCCCGAATTTATCGGCAGAGTCGAGGAGATCCGCGACAGGATCCCCAGACTCAAGGACTGCTTCTACGTGGGCGACGAGTGTCCGAGCTTTGCCGACAGCTACGACAGGCTGCTCAACTACTGCTCGTCGCAGGCTCCCAGCGTTTACATCACCGACGAGGACGACGGCGCGATCTACTTCTCCTCCGGCACAACGGGCTTTCCGAAGGCCATTCTTCACGCTCACGCCGCTCTTGTTCACTCGGCAAAGGTCGAGCAGGCTCACCATCACCAGAAAAAGGACGACGTTTTCCTCTGCATTCCTCCGCTCTACCACACAGGAGCTAAAATGCACTGGTTCGGCAGCCTTATCTCGGGCGGCAAGGCGGTATTGCTCAGGGGCGTTTCTCCCGAATGGATAATCCGCACCGTAAGCGAGGAAAGATGCACAATCGTCTGGCTGCTCGTTCCGTGGGCGCAGGACATCCTCGACGCTATCGAGAGCGGCAGGGTCGACATCAGCAACTACGAGCTGGGTCAGTGGAGACTCATGCACATCGGCGCTCAGCCCGTTCCTCCCACGCTCATCAAGCGCTGGAAGTCGGTATTCCCTCACCACAGCTACGACACCAACTACGGTCTGAGTGAGAGCATAGGCCCCGGCTGCGTTCACCTCGGCATGGAGAACGTACACAAGGTCGGCGCGATCGGCGTTCCCGGCTACGGCTGGCAGGTCAAGATCGTCGACGAGAACCGCAATGAGGTCAAGGACGGCGTAGGCGAGCTGGCGGTCAAAGGCCCCGGCGTTATGAAGTGCTACTACAAGGACAAAAAATCCACCGACGAGGTCCTCGACAGCGAGGGCTGGCTCTATACGGGCGACATGGCGGAGCGCGACGGGGACGGCTTTATCTACCTCGTCGACAGAAAGAAGGACGTTATCATCACCGGCGGCGAGAACATCTACCCCGTTCAGATCGAGGACTTCCTGCGCTCCAACCCGAACATAAAGGACGTTGCGGTCATCGGACTGCCCGACCAGCGTCTCGGCGAGATAGCAACCGCGATCATCGAGGTCAAGGAAGGCTTCCGTCTCTCCGAGGAGGAGGTAAACAACTTCTGTCTTGATTTGCCGCGCTACAAAAGACCGCGCAGGGTCATCTTCGCGAAGGTTCCGCGCAATCCCACCGGCAAAATCGAAAAACCCGTGCTCAGAAAAATCTACTGCGGCGAAAGCGTTGTCGCCCAGCAGAATGAGATAAATTCAAATAAGCGATACGCATATTCCGTGTTCGCTTAAAATGGGGGTAAAAAAATGGTTTTAAAAATTGTAATGTTGGTTCTGTTCTTCGGCGTAATGGTCGGCGTGGGCATTTACTGCCGCAAAAACGCCACCGACGTCAACGGCTTTGTGCTCGGCGGCAGAAGCGTAGGTCCGTGGCTTACGGCGTTCGCCTACGGCACATCGTATTTTTCGGCGGTTATCTTCATCGGCTACGCCGGTCAGTTCGGCTGGAAGTACGGTATCGCGTCCACCTGGATCGGTATCGGCAACGCGCTTATCGGCTCGTTCCTCGCATGGGCTGTTCTCGGCCGCCGCACGCGCATTATGACCCAGCACCTCAACTCCGCTACTATGCCCGAGTTCTTCGGCAAGCGCTTTGACAGCAAGGGTCTTAAAATCGGCGCGTCGATCATCGTATTCATCTTCCTCATTCCCTACACCGCTTCTCTTTACAACGGTCTTTCCAGACTGTTTGAGATGGCGTTCGGAATCCCTTACATCTGGTGCATCCTCGCGATGTCGGTGCTCACGGGTATCTACGTTATCGCAGGCGGCTACATGGCTACCGCTATCAACGACTTTATCCAGGGTATCATCATGCTCATCGGCATCGTTGCGGTAATCGCGGCTGTTCTCAGTCAGCAGGGCGGCTTCCTCGAGGCTCTCAAGGGTCTTTCTCAGGTTACCGACGAGACCGTCAGCGACATGCCCGGCGCGTTCAATTCGTTCTTCGGCCCCGATCCGCTCAACCTGCTCGGCGTTGTTATCCTGACCTCGCTCGGCACCTGGGGTCTGCCTCAGATGGTTCAGAAGTTCTACGCCATCAAGCACGAGAAGGACATCCGCAAGGGCACCGTTATCTCAACGGGCTTCGCGATCATCGTCGCAGGCGGCTGCTACTTCCTCGGCGGCTTCGGCAGACTCTTCGACGTTGACGTTGCCGCAAACGGCTTCGACTCAATCATTCCCACAATGCTCTCGACCCTGCCCGATATCCTTATCGCGGTGGTTGTTATCCTCGTTCTCTCGGCTTCGATGTCAACCCTCAGCTCGCTCGTTATCGCGTCGAGCTCCACCCTGACCATCGACCTGCTCAAGGGCAACATCATCAAGAAGATGAGCGACAAAAAGCAGGTTGTGCTTATCAGGATCTTCATCGTTGTATTCATCGCGATCTCGGCGTTCATCGCTATCTATCAGACCCAGAGTCAGAACGAGAGCGTTAAATTCATCGCTCAGCTCATGGGCGTTTCGTGGGGCGCTCTCGCAGGCGCGTTCCTCGCACCCTTCCTCTACGGTCTGTACTGGAAAAAGACCACAAAGCTCGCCTGCTGGGTCAGCTTTATCTTCGGTGCGGGCGTTATGGTGCTCAACCTCTTCTTCCGCTCCTTCTTCCCCGTTATTCTCCAGTCGCCCATCAACTGCGGCGCGTTTACAATGATCGCGGGTCTTATCCTCGTTCCTCTCGTCAGCCTCATTTCTCCGAAGCCCGAAAAGAAGCTCGTTGACGACGCCTTCGCCTGCTACGAAAAGCGCGTTCCCGCCGCTCAGAAGAGATCGCTCGACTGATGAAAAGACCTATAAGGCGTATGATTCACCTGCTGAACCATACGGGAACGATAAAAGTCTTTTTCGCGTACGTTATTGTGCTCTGCATCGGCGCGGTGCTGACGTGGATTTTTGAACCTCAGGTGCAGTCGCTCTGGGACGGCTTCTGGTTCTGCTTCGTAGCCTCGACTACGATCGGCTTCGGCGACATTACCGCCGTCACCGTGATTGGAAGGCTCGTGGTCATCTTCGTCACGCTCTGCGGTATTCTCACCGTCGCGATGGTTCCGGGAGTGGTTGTCGCATACTACACCGAGTATCTGAGAAAGCGCGAGGAGGATACGGTTTCGACCTTCCTCGAGAAGCTTGAGCATCTGCCCGAGCTGCAAAAAAAGGAGCTTGAGGAGATTTCGGAGCGCATTAAGAACTTTAATAAAAAACGCAAATAAAATTCAGCGCCGGCGGACAAAATCCGTCGGCGTTTTTTGTTGAAATCGCGTGTGGTTTATGATAAAATACTATCAGACAGGAGGCCGCTATGAAATCCGCAAGAAACAAGACTATCGATATCAGCGTTGACGACGGCAGAGAGTACCTCGACCGCTGCGTGAGCATAAACCGTCCGCCGCTGCCTGAGGACGTGCTCGACAAAACTATCCTCGGCGACTGCTTTTCGGTTCTGCCGCTGCTCCCGAAGGGAATTGCAGACCTTATCATCGTCGATCCGCCGTATAACCTGACAAAGGACTTTCACGGCAGCACCTTCCGCGAGACCACCGCGGACAAGTACCTCGGTTACACCGAGAGCTGGCTCAGTATGCTCGAACCTTTATTAAAGGAAACCGGAAGCATGTACGTCTGCTGCGACTGGAAATCGAGCATCGTCATAGGTCAGGCGCTCGCAAAGCGGTTTCTTATCCAGAACCGTATCACGTGGCAGCGTGAAAAAGGCAGAGGAGCCGTCCGCAACTGGAAAAACAGCATGGAGGATATCTGGTTCGTCACAAAATCAAAGGACTACACCTTCAATCCCGACGCGGTCAAGCTGCGCCGCAGGGTGATTGCGCCCTACAGGGTCGCAGGCAAGCCCAAGGACTGGGAGGAAACCGCCGAGGGCAACTTTCGCAACACGGGAGCTTCGAACTTCTGGGACGATATCTCGATCCCCTACTGGTCGATGCCCGAGAACACCGCGCACCCCACCCAGAAGCCCGAAAAGCTGCTCGCGAAGCTGATTCTCGCGTCCTCGGACAAAGGCGATACAGTGCTTGACCCGTTCCTCGGCTCAGGCTCCACCTCGGTCACAGCCAAAAAGCTCGGACGGCGCTACATCGGCATTGAGCAAAATCCGCAGTACTGCGTCTGGGCTGAAAAACGCCTTTGCGACGCTGAAACAAACAAGTCAATCCAAGGCTTTGAGGACGGCGTTTTTTGGGAGAGAAACGCGGGTCACAGACCTAAAAGCCGGTAACGGAGGCTAATTATGCTTAAAAACACCTCAAAAATCGCGCTGATTCCAGCCTATAATCCCGACCATAAGATTATCGGCGTGGTTCGCGGTCTTAAAAACAGCGGCTTCACCGTGATTATCGTCAACGACGGCAGCGACCCCGAGTTCGACTCCCTCTTTGACAAGTCAAACGGTGCCGACGAGGTTATTAATCACGAAGAAAACAGAGGCAAGGGCATTGCGCTCAAGACGGGTCTGCGCTGGATCTACAAAAACTGCACCGCGCCGTACACCGTCGTCACCGTCGACGCGGACGGACAGCATCTGACCGCCGACGCGCTCAAGGTTTCATCCGCCGCCCGGCGATGCCCGTCGACCCTTATAATAGGAAGCCGCAGACTAAAGCGAGACGCGCCGTTTCGCAGCAAAAGCGGCAACTTTATTACGCGCGCGTTCCTCAACACGCTGACCTCGGTCAAGGTTTACGACACCCAGAGCGGTCTGCGCGGCTTTACTCACGACCTTATCCCCGTGCTGACACAGATCGACGGCAGCAGGTACGAATACGAAATGCAAATGCTGATAGATGTTGACAGACGCGGGATCCCGATAAAGGAGGTTCCGATCGAGGCGGTTTACATCGGCACCAACAGCACCTCGCACTTCCGCACCATCTACGATTCAAAGCGGCTGTACAAGGTCATCTTCAAAAACGCGGGCAAACGGAAGAAAAAGCGGAGGTAGACCGATGGAGCCCGAAAAACCGCATAAAATCTATGTAAAGAGATACTTTCTTTACTTTTTTGAAGAAAAAATATATACTTGACTCATCAACTCAGGGAGGTGAGCCTATGGGATGGCTTCTTATTCCGTTTATCATCATAATCATTATCATCGGTGTTGCCGTCGCGAGAAACCGCAATCAGGATTTCAGATTCGG
Organism: uncultured Ruminococcus sp.; assembly: GCA_902765625.1. GTDB lineage: Bacteria > Bacillota > Clostridia > Oscillospirales > Acutalibacteraceae > Ruminococcoides. Next base: position 75,674 of record CACXAO010000010.1, read on the forward strand.
CTCGGGACTTTTTAAGAGCAGCGAATACAACCTCGACGAAAAGGACGAGTTTGTTGACAAGGACTACTACGACAAAGACGGTCTTATGAAATGAGGCGGCCATGACCTTCGGACAAAATTTACAGAAACACAGAAAAGAAAAACGCCTCTCGCAGGAGGCGCTTGCGAATCAGCTCTTCGTAACGCGGCAGAGCGTCAGTCAGTGGGAAAACGACAGGACTATGCCCTCGGTCGACCTGCTGCTCAAGCTCAGCGAAATTTTCGGCACCACCGTCGACGCGCTCCTCGGCAAGCCCGAAACCGAGAGCATTCCGCAGCCGATCTCTTCGGTTAATATTCTGAAAGAGAAAAAAGACATTCGTTCCGCTATGCGCGGCTCGCTGCACACGGCGGCTGTGATCACGTTCTCCGTCGCGCTGTTCTTCGGCGTTCTCAGCGGAATGATGTACTTTTTCAAATGCAATATCTACCATACGCCCGTTGCGTTCTCGCACACTGACTGGGATATGATCGCAAGGTACGGTCTTATCGCTCTGCTCTGTGCGGCAGCAGGCGTTGTGCTCGCGGTAATCGGAGAAATCGCGGCGAGAAGGGCGGTAAGCTTCGGCAAAGACCATCCGTGCTCGCTGAGGTTCTTCTACGACCACCTCGAAATCGAGGAGGAAAACGCCGAGCCGCTCAGCCTGTTTTACTCAAATATCCGCGCGATCACCGAGACCGACGGTTACTTTGTTTTCAAAATGCAGAACAAGTCGCTCCTTTGCGTGGACAAAAAGGACGCCGGCAATTCGGAGGAGCTTTCGAAGCTGCTGAAATCTACCGCGCATTACCGCGACCGCAGGCTGTGCAAGACCCGTCAGACGGACGGAATCAAGCTGAGAATACTGCAAGCCGAAAGGGATTTCCTGTTTGTCTCGGCGTTCTTCACTCTGCCGGCGTTGCTTATCATTTTCGGCTGGCTGAACACCTTCATCACCGAAAATCAGCCGCTCAGGATATTCCTCTGGCTTCTGCCGCTTTTGTGGGCGGCTGCTGTGGCGGCGCTCGGCGTTGTGCTCGTTATCAGGCATGTGCGCGCGCTGCGGCTGATCATCGCAGGCGGCGTTGCACTGCTTGTCTGCGCGGCGTTCAGCTTTCTTATCAATACTGCGAACGTGCTCTACAACCTGCAGAACGAGCGGCTGACCGCCGGGAGCTTTACCGAATACATGGAGGCTCACGGCATGACCGTGGATAACACGATAAAAGGCAGAGAGGAGCTTTACATCACCTCGTGCCTGACCGCGCACCCAAAGAACAACGGCTTTAATATAATGCTGCTGGAGTTTGACGAGTATTCGCAGCTAAACGGACTTTTCTCTGCGCACGAAACCTGCGGCGAGCTTATCAACAAGGTTCTTTCCACTCCGCGGCGGACAACGCGCTATACCTCGCAGGATTTCTCGTTCAACACGTTTTACACCGAAACGACGGGCGACCGGATCGCATACGTATCGCTCAACGAGTACACGGTGATCTACTTTGACGTTCCGCTCGAAAAAAGAGATCAGCTCAGAGAGGTTATGAGCGACCTTGAATTACATTTTCCATATTAATAGAAAAGGAAAGGCATGACAAAGCGTCGTGCCTTTCCTTTTTTGCTTTTTACAGTACGCCCTCGGGCAGTTCAAGCTCCTTTTCCTCAACGCGCTTCATTTCTCTCTTGTTGAACGCGTCGTAAATCAGCGGAATGATAAAGAGCGTCATAAACGTCGCGTAGAGCAGTCCGCCTATGCAGACGATAGCAAGCGGCTGCATCATCTCGGCGCCTGTGCCTATGCCCAGCGCCATTACCGACAGTCCCAAAACGGTGGTCAGCGCCGTTATAAAGATCGGGCGCATTCTCGTTTTGCCTGCCTCGACAATCGCCTCTACCCTCTCCTTGCCGCTGAGCCGCAGGACGTTGATGTAGTCGACGAGGACGATGCCGTTGTTTACGATTATGCCGCAGAGCATTACGAAGCCTATCATCGAGATTACGCTCACGTCGAAGCCCGTGACGAGAAGTCCGAGGAAGCCGCCCGTGAACGCAAGCGGTATCGTGAACATGATGATGAACGGCGACTTCAGACTCTGGAACTGCGCCACCATGATGAGGTAGATCATGATAACGCCGAGGAGCATCATCAAGGCGAGCTGCCTCATGGCGTCCATAGTCATCTTGTCGGAGCCGTCATACTCAACCGAGCAGCCCGGCGGAAGCTCGTAGGACTCCATCATGCTGCGGACGTCGTTGGTCGCGGCGGTCAGGCTGTGACCCTCAGCCACGGTGCCGGAAATGATCAGGTTGCGCTTCTGGTCGGTGCGGCGGATCATGTCGAGGGTCTCAGCCTCCGAGATGTCCGCGACTGACGAAAGCGAGGTTTTCTTCTCCTTACCCTCGGAGTCGGTGTAGGTCAGGTCGATTTTGCCTACGCTGCCGGAGGTGGTCTTGTTAGAATCGTCCTTGACAATGACAACGTCGATGTTTCTGCCGTCCTCGCCGCGCATGGTCACGGAGGTCTTTTCCTCAGCCACCGCCGCCGATACCTGCGAGAACACCTGCGCTACGGTAAGTCCCTTTTCAGCCGCCTTTGCGCGGTCAACCGTCACCTTGATCTCGGGCGAGGTCGCGCCTAAGCCGCTGTCGGCCTTCGATATGCTGTCGAGCTCCTCAAGCCTTGCCGCAATATCCTTTGCCGTGTCCTGCATTTTGGGCAGATCGTCGCCCGTCAGCCTGAGCTGAACGCTGCCGTCGCCGAGCAGGGTCGACATCGAGCTTGTGGAGCCGCCCATTGTTATCTCGCCTATTCCCTCAAGCTCAGCTTCAAGCTGCTTTGAGATCTCGGCGCCTTTTTTGGTGGAGCCTGACTTGAGCACGCCGTAAGCCGTTATGCTGCCCGCGTCGCCCGACGAACCGCCCAGCGACATTCCCATGAGCGAAAGCGAGCTGCCGACGGTCACTCCTACGGTTTCGAAATCGTCGTATTTGAGCATAGCCTCGTTTACCTTTTCGGCTGCCTTGACGGTCTCGTCAAAGGTCGCGTTGTCGGGCAGAGTCACGCTGACCGAGACCTCCGTTCCGCTCATATCTGGCATAAAGCTGAACCCGCGGGCAAATACCGCGGCTCCGCTGCCGATAAGCAGCGCGATAGCGACGAGAACGGAAACGACCTTATGCGCTAGCACAAAACGCAGGCTGCGCTCGTAGGTGCGTATGATTTTGCCCTCTCCGCGCTTTTTGTCGCGGATATTGCGGAGCATTCGCTGACTCATTGCCGGAACGAGGGTGAGCGCGATGATCAGGCTTGCGATGAGCGAATATCCGATTGTGAGCGCCATATCGACAAAGAGCTGGCGCGTTAAGCCCTGAACAAAGACGATGGGCAAAAATACGCAGATCGTGGTTAGCGTTGAGGCGGCGATAGCGCCTGCAACCTGACGCGCGCCGCTGACCGCCGCTGCAGGAGCAGAAACGCCCTTTGCGCGCAGGCGGTAGATGTTCTCGATCACGACGACCGAGTTGTCGACGAGCATGCCTACGCCTATCGCAAGACCCGAAAGCGAGATCATGTTGAGCGAAATGCCGCTGAAATACATCATAACTATCGCGAAAATCACGCTGACGGGAATCGAGCACGCGACGATCACCGTGGGCTTTATGTCGCGCAAAAACAGGAACAGTATAATTATCGCCAAGACAGCGCCCATGAGCAGGTTCTGCAGAACGCTGCCGATGATGATCGCTATGTAGTCGCCCTGGCTGTAGAGATTCATGAATTTGAGACCGTCGTACTTTTCCTCGAGAGAACGCATCTCGGAATTGAGGTTTTCGCAGACGGTCGAGGTCGCGATGTTGCTCTGCTTTGAGAAGCTGAGGATAACGCCGTCGTTACCGTCGATCTTGGCGTAGATCTCGCTTGAGTTGTCGCTGACGAAAACGTCCGCCGCGTCGCTGAGCTTTACCGTGCCGACGCCGTCGATTTTTGTGTCAAAGAGCACCAGATCGCTCAGCGCCTTTTCGCTGCGCACCTCGTCGCCTACGCGTACAAGGTAACGCGTGCCGCTGTCGTCGCTCACGTAGCCCGCAGGCATCGAAAAGCTCTGCGCTTTCAGGATATTCGCAATATTGTCGAGGGTGACCTTGCCCTCCATATCAGCCGAATCTGCGGCTGTTTTCTTTTTCTCCGAGATCGTGTCGAGCGACGAATCAAGCTCCTTTTGAGCCGATTCAAGCTGAGTTACCGCCGAGTTGACCTCGCTTTGCTTTGTGGTGAGAGAAGCGACGGACGTTGAAAGCTTAAAGTCCGCGCTGGACTGCTGCTGACTGATCGTTGACAGAGCCTCGCTGACGGAAAGGCTCTGGTCGTCAAGACCCGAGATTGACTCGTCGATCTCGTCCATGCCCGATTTCAGCTTTGATATCTGCTCGCTGAGGGTGGCTATCGTTGAGTCGAGAGAATCAAAATCGGTGCCTGCCGCGCTGAGCTTCTTGCCAAGCTCCTCAATGGCTGAATCAACCTTTGCAAGCGCCGTCTGCGCCTCCGAGAGCGCCGCCGCCAAGCCTTCCTTCTTTATTCCGTACGGCTCAAGCTGCTTGTCAAGCGCCTCGAGCTGCGCGTTAAGCTCCGCGCGCCTTTCGTCGGTGGTTTCGGGACGCGTAAGCTCCTCGAGCGCGGAGGTGTAGGCGTCGTTGAGCGCGCTGAGGGCGGTGATCTTCCCGTTAAGCTCGGTTTTGCTTGTGACGAGGTCGCTGTAGCCCGCCTTTATCGTAAGCAGCGAATTGGAGCTCTCCTCAAGCGTCGCCTTACTTGACGCGAGAGACGACTTTTGGTCGAGCAGCTGCATTTTTGCCGAGAGAAGCTTTGTTTTGCTGTCGTCCGCGGTCGTCTGCGAGTCTGCAAGCTGCTGCGAGAGCGACTCCTGCTGGGTTTTGATGTCCTCTATCGACGAGGTTATCGTGCCTGAGCCTTCCTCTGAGGCGGCTATGTTTTTGTCTATCTCGGCGCGCGCTTCCTTTACCTCGTCCTCTGCGTCGGCGAACTTTACGTCGAGCGCGGCGGTGATCTTCTTGTTGAGCTTGTCGATCTTCTCCTGCGAGAGAACAATATTCTCGCGCTCTGTGAGCAATCCCTTGTGCGATACCGACGCAACGCCGTCTACGCCCTCGAGCCTGTTCATAAGCTCGTCGCTGACAAATTCCGAAATCTCAGCGCGGGTTTTGCCCTCGTAGTCGACCGCCGTCATCGCGACGGGCAGCATATTGGGGTTGAGCTTAATCAGGTACGGCGTACCGATCGAATCGCTCCACGCGTCGGACACGGCGTCTATCGACGAACGCATATCCACGGTGGCGGTGTTCATGTCCGTTCCGTCGTTGAACTCGATTATCAAGAGCGAATAGTTCTCTGCCGACTGCGAGGTGATCTGCTTTACGCCGTCAACAACGGCGAGCGACTGCTCAAGCGGCTTTGTCACCTCTCCCTCGACGGTTTCCGGCGTCTGACCGGCGTATACCGTCATTATCATCGCGTAGGGCAGGTCCATGTTAGGCAGCAGATCGGGCGTCATACGCGTAAACGCCACCACGCCTAGCACGATTACCATTATTACCGCGACGAAGATCGTCATTGGTTTTTTTACACTGAATTTTGAAATCATATAATCTCCCGAACCGATATAAAATATTTGGTTTCATTTTATTATGTTTTATAACCGCTGTCAACCGCTTCGACGCAATTCGGACAAAAATCGGATTTTGCACATTTTTTCGGCAAGGCTGCAAATCTGTTCAAAAAAGCCGCATTTTGATGAAACGAACAGTGTAAAGTGAATATTTTTATTGATTTCTCGGTCAAAATGTGGTATATTTAATCTTATATAGGTCAGTCAACGATTTTATATCGTAAGCATTCCTTCATCTTACGGAAAGGAGAGACTATGGCTAAGGATATATTGGACGCGATTCGCGCTGCCGAGGAAGAATGCGGCGCGCGTGAAGCGCAGGCAAAGGCAGATGCTCAGGAGAAATCCGCTCAGGCTAAAAAGGACGCCGCCGCGCTGATTGAAAAGCGCGAACAGGCCGCCCGCGAAAAGTGCGAACAGTCGCTCGCGCAGGCGAAGGCAGACGCCGAAAAGTCGCTTGAAGAAGCGAGAGCCTCCGCGGAAAAGCAATGCGCGGAGATCTCGGCAACAGCCGCCAAAAACCGTGACAAGGTCGTTAAAAGCGCAGCGGAAGCGATTCTGCGTTAACAAAACAAAACTATCATCAAAAGTGTGGTGAAGCTATTTGGCAAAAGTAAAAATGAAAACCGTCAGGATAGTCGCCCTTCGCCAGGACAGAAAACGCCTGCTCGAGCATTTGCAGGACAGCGCGCTGGTGCAGATAAAAAAGGTCGAAAAATCCCGCAGCGGTTTTGAGCGCGTTGATATGAGCCGACCCATGCAGGTCTTTGAGCGAAACGTCACCCTCACCGAACAGGCGCTGAAAATTCTCGACAGCGTTTCTCCCGAAAAGGGCGGTCTGCTCGCTTCGTTCAAGGGCAGACGCGAGATCGACCCCGACGAGATCGGCGTGATAGCCGCAAAGTCGGGCGAGGTTATCTCGGTCTGCAAGAGGCTTGCGGAGCTTGACAGGAAGCGCGGCGACAACTCTGCCGAAAGGACGAGGATCGCCACTCAGCTCGTTCAGCTCGAGGCTTGGCAAAAGCTCGATATCCCGCTCAACACAACAGAAACCAAATCCACCGCCGTATTTGTAGGCGCATTTCCCGAGCAGTACTCAGAGACCGCTCTGAAGGAAGCCATTGCGGCGGAAAACCCGAAGCTCGAATTCGTGACCGAGATCGAGCACACGGAGGAATCGATGACCTGCGCCGTCATCTTTGTTCCCATGAGCCAGAAGGTTATGGCTGAGGACGTGCTGCGCACCCTCGGCTTCGCGAGACCGATGGGCGCAACCAGCAAGATCCCGAAGGTCAAGGCGGAAAGGCTCCGCGAAAAAAGCGAACGCCTCAGGCTCGAAAACGAAATGGCTGAGGATGAGATCAAATCTCTCGTCCCGAGACGCGGGGATATCAAGATCACTCAGGACTACTTCCGCATAAGAGCGGACAAGTACAACGTTATCAACAATCTCGACCACTCGCGGCACGTCTTTATCATCGAGGGCTACGTTCCCGAGGACGACTGCGAAAAGCTCAAAGCGCTGTGCGAGAGGGTCGCGGTGTGCACCGTGGACTTTGACGACGCCGGCGACGACGCTCCCGTCAAGCTCAAAAACAACAAATTCGCCGAACCTGCGCAGGGTATTCTCACAATGTACTCGCCGCCCGGCAAGGGCGACCTCGACCCTACTCCGCTTCTGGCGTTCTTCTTCTACTTCTTCTTCGGCATGATGTTCTCGGACGCCGGCTACGGTATTCTGATGGTAATAGTTATCGGCATCGTGCTCAAGGCGTTCAAGCCCGACAAGAAGATGCGCAACAACCTCAAGCTCTTCCAGTACTGCGGCATCTCGACCACAGTATGGGGTCTGATCTTCGGTTCTATCTTCGGCGACGCGCCTGCATCGCTCTACAACTACTTTGCCGGCACGACCGACATGACTATGGCAAAGCTGCTTCCGTGGCCGACGCTCGACCCGCAAAAGGACGCGCTGATGCTGATGGTTATCTCCATCGCCTTCGGTCTGGTGCACATTCTCGTCGGCATGGGCTGCAAATTCGTGGTCTGCTTCCGCGAGAAGGACTACGCCGCGGCGTTCTTTGACACGGGTCTGTGGATGCTGCTGCTCGTCGGCCTTGCGATACTCGCGGCAGGTCTTGCGCTCGCACCCGTGCTTGTCACAGTCGGCGCTATAATCGCTGTCGCCTGCGCGGTGGGTCTTGTGCTCACTCAGGGACGCGGCAAAAAAGGCATCGTGGGCAAGGCTGTCGGCGGTCTCGCCTCGCTCTACAGCGTTACAAGCTACATCAGCGACCTGCTCAGCTACTCGCGTCTGCTTGCGCTCGGTCTTACCACCGGCGTTATGGCGCAGGTGTTCAACATGCTCGCAACCATGATGGGCAAGAGCGTTGTCGGCTTTATCTTCATGGTGGTCATCTTCATCGTCGGTCACCTTATCAACATAGGACTCAACGCTCTCGGTTCTTACGTTCACACTATGAGACTGCAGTACGTTGAGATGTTCAGCAAATTCTACGAAGGCGGCGGCAAGGAGTTCGAGCCGTTCTCGCTACAGAGTAAATACATTAAAATTCAGGAGGATAATAAATAATGGATGGTATGGTTTTCGCGCTTTTAGGCGCTTCACTCGCAACTGCTCTCGCAGGTATCGGCTCTGCAAAGGGCGTAGGCGGCGCTGCTCAGGCGGCTATGGGCGTTCTCTCGGAGGACAGCTCCAAGTTCGGTAAAATGCTCGTTTTGACCCTTCTCCCCGGCACACAGGGTCTTTACGGCTTCATCGTAGGCTTCCTTATTCTCGTAAGCTGCGGCGTTCTCGGCGGCAGCACTCCCACACTCGCTCAGGGTCTCAGCTTCCTCGGCGCTTCGCTGGCTATCGGTCTCGGCGGTCTCTTCTCGGGTATCGCTCAGGGTAAGGCTGCTGTTGCAGGTATCGCAATGAGCGCTAAGGACGACAAAAACTTCTCAAAGGGCATGGTTTCGGTAACCCTCGTTGAGATTTACGCGCTGCTCGCGTTCATCGTTTCACTTCTCGTTGTAATCCAGATTCCCAACCTGTCAATCTGATTCGCCGGCTGAATTGAAGCTGACATACAATTTAAAAGAGGTGAAAGCATGAACGGCGGAGATATTATACTTAACCGCATTAAGACCGACTGCGACGAGGCAGTAAAGGCTATCCGCCTTGAAGCCGACAAGTCGCGCGACGCCGTGATGGCTGAGGCTGACAAGGAAGCGCAGTCGAGAGTGAAGGTTATCGTCGAGAAGAACGAGAAAAAGATCCGTCAGACCAAGGCGGCGGCTCAGAGCCGCAGTGAGCTTGAGATTCGCAACGCCCTGCTCAGACAGCGCAGACGCGAGATCGACAAGACCACCGCTCAGCTGCTCGACTACTTTCTCGGACTGCCCGACGGCGAATACTTTCAGGCAATTTACAGGCTCGCCGCTCAGCTAAAAGGTAAAAGCGGCGAAATTATGCTCAATAACAAGGATCTGCAGAGACTGCCCCAAGACTTTGAGGGCAAGATCCGCGAGGCGGGACTTGACGCCTCTGTCTCTTCAACTCCCGCGAACATCCTCGGCGGCTTCGTGCTCAAAAGCGGAGACATCGAGGAAAACATGGACTTCCGTGCGCTCATCAACGCCCGCCGCGACGAAATCGAGGACCTTATCAACCGCGAGCTTTTTGAGCATTAAGGAGGAGCTATGGCGTTATCATATGAATATTCCATCGGCTCCGTCCGCGCTAGAGAGAAAAATCTTTTGACGCGCAGCGATATCGAGCAGCTTCTGTCGCTTAAAAGCGAGGCTGATATCGCCTCTATGCTCAGCGACAAGGGCTACGGCGAGGGCAAGACGGTTGAGGAGATACTCAGCTCTCACACCGCTCAGCTCTGGAGCTATCTCAAGGCTACCGCGCCGGATTTTTCGATCTTTGATCCGTTTCTTATTCAGAACGACGTTCACAACTTCAAGGTCATCTTAAAGGGCACGATGGCTGACAGGGATTACGAGCACCTTCTCGTTGCTCCCTCCACCGTCGAAATCCCCGTTATGAAAAAGGCTATCGAGAGCCGTCTGATGAAACTGCTGCCCGAGTGGCTCAGGGTCAACGCAGACAAGGCTTACGAGGCTCTCGCCCACACGGGCGACGCGAGACGCTCGGACGCTTACGTCGACAAGGCGGCTATGCTCGAGATGCTGCGCATAGGCGACAGCGGCGAATCGCGCTTCCTTGAGGCTTATATCAAGAACTTCGTTTTCTACTGCAACATAAAGACCGTGCTTCGTTCCGCGAGAACGGGCGCGAACCGCGAATACTTAAAGCGCGCTCTCGTCCGCTACGAGGGCTTCCGCAAGGACGCGCTGATCGCAGCGGCGGCAAAGGGTATCGACGCGCTCACAGACGAGCTGTCCAAGATCCCCGACTACGACTGCAAAAAGGCGATCGAGGCGTACAAGGAGTCGCCCTCGGCGTTTGAGCGCTGGGTAGACAACCGCCTTATCCTTCTCGCAAAGGAGAGCTGCAAGCGTGCCGGCGAAGGCGCAGAGCCGCTTTTGGGCTACTACCTCGGCAGCGAGATCGAAAAAAAGGTTATCCACATCATTCAGAGCGGCGTGCGCACCAAGAGCGACGCCGATACTATAAGGGAAAGGCTGCGTGAGATCTATGGCTAAAAATATTGCCGTTATCGGCGACGCCGAAACCATTAAGGGCTTCTCGGCTATCGGACTCGATATCTTTCCCTGCGACGACAACGAACAGGCGGCTCACCTGCTGCGCAACATCGCGGACGGCGACAACTACGCGATCATCTACCTCACCGAGGAGGTTTACAACTCGGTTGAAAAGGACAGAGCGCGGTATGAGGAGAGGCTCACACCCGCCATTATCCCCATTCCCGGTGTCAGAGGCAGCCTGAACACAGGCAGATCGCGGCTTTCGTCCTTTGTCGAAAGAGCGGTCGGCTCCGACATTATCTTCAACGATTGAGGTGTATTAATTGAAAACAGGAATTATAAC
>CACXAO010000011.1 GCA_902765625.1 uncultured Ruminococcus sp.
ACGGGGTGCTCAGGGTTGAGCGAACGTCTGCGGAATTCCTCTACAGCGTCCCAGTCGAGCATATCTGCGAGGTCAGCGTAGTCCCACTCCTCGATCTTCTGGATCTCGTGAGAGGTACGGAAGCCGTCGAAGAAGTGCAGGAAGGGAACTCTGCCCTTGATTGCGGTGAGGTGAGCAACGGCGCCGAGATCCATACACTCCTGAGGGTTGTTGGAGCAGAGCATAGCATAACCGGTCTGACGGCATGCGTATACGTCTGAGTGGTCGCCGAAGATTGAGAGGGCGTGGCTGGTGAGAGCACGAGCCGAAACGTGGATAACGCCGGGGAGCAGCTCGCCCGCCATCTTGTACATATTAGGAATCATCAGGAGCAGACCCTGAGAAGCGGTATAGGTGGTGGTGAGCGCACCTGCCGCGAGAGAGCCGTGAACAGCGCCTGCAGCGCCGCCTTCAGACTGCATCTCAGTTACCTGAACTTCTCTTCCGAAAAGGTTCTTGAGGCCGTTAGCCGAGTACTGGTCGGTAAGGTCAGCCATTACGGAAGAAGGGGTGATGGGATAGATAGCCGCAACGTCGGTAAACGCATAGGATACGTGAGCAACCGCGCTGTTGCCATCCATGGTTTTCATTTTTCTTGCCATGGGAATTCGTCCTCCTTTTTTATCAAACGGCTTTAGGTGATAATAAACATTACATAGAAAGCCGCAACGTGTAGAAAAAACACACGTTTCATTACCCTATATTTTATCACTTTTGCCAACCATTGTAAAGTGTTTTGAATGGCGTTTTAAAAGTTTTTTTATCACTATGCAACAGAATTTGCGCCTGACTGATATTATACGATAAATGTTTGGCAAAGAAAAAGCCTCCCTTCGTAAGGGAGGTGGCGCGGCATTTATGCCGAGTTTTTGGGTGCGGACAAAGGCAGATACTTTACCAAACTGAAGATAGAATGGGAAACTTGCTTGCTTTGCCAATCACCCTTCAGTCATGCCGACAATCCATTATGAATTGAAACTGGTTTTTCGACAAGCCCAGCTCCTTTACTAAAGGAGCCTTCAATAACAACTAAGTTAATTTTTCAACAAAATCAGGGAGCCCGCAAGGAGCTCCCCTAAGATGTGAATCTTTAATTTTATCAGTCCAGAAACGCCGCGCCGATGATGCCTGCGTCGTTGCCGAGGGTGCAGGTGCAGAGCATTGTCTGCTTGTCGTTGTGCTTGGTGTAGCGCTCCTCCTCGATGATCTTTCTCAGCGGACGGAGCAGGTTTTCGCCCTGATTCGAGATACCGCCGCCGATGCAGAGTACGTCGGGCTGGAAGATGTTGATGATATTGACAAGACCTGTGGCGAGGTAGCCGAAGTAGGTGTCGAGAACCTCCTGAGCGTCGTTGTCGCCTGCCGCAGCAGCGTCAAACGCGGTCTTGCCGTTTACCTTGTTGATGTCGCCGTCAGCGAGCTTGAGCATGTAGCTGTAGTCCATCTTGTCGGAGAGGATCTTCTCCTTTGTCAGGTTGATAAGACCCGTCGCGGAGGAATAAGCCTCCCAGCAGCCCTTTCTGCCGCAGCCGCACTCCTTGCCGTCCTTGACGATGACCATGTGACCCAGCTCTGCGCCGGCAAAGTTGGAACCGCTGTAGATTTTGCCGTTGATGATGATTCCGCCGCCGACTCCTGTGCCGAGGGTGATGGCAACTGCGTTCTTTGCGCCCTTTGCTGAGCCTGCGAGGTACTCGCCGAGAGCAGCCGCGTTAGCGTCGTTCTCGATAAGAACCTTCTTGTTGAGGCGCTCCTGCATCATCTTCACTACCTCCCAGTTGTGGAAATGGAGGTTTGCGGAATACTCGATTATGCCGGTCTTGGGGTTTACCGCGCCGGGTACGCCGATACCTACGCTCTCGACCTCGTCGATCGAAACGCCTGCCTTTTCGCATGCCTTCAAAGCGACCTCAGCCATGCTGTCGCAGATCGAGCTTTCGGGACGCGGAACGTTGGTCTTGCACGACGCCTTTGCTACGATTTTATACTCCTCGTCGACCAATCCTGCTACGATATTGGTGCCGCCGAGGTCAATTCCCAGTCTATACATTTTAAACACTCCCTGTATTAAAATTTATGGTTTTATCATACCACAAATTTACAGGTAAAGCAATAAAAAATTAGATATTTTTACGGATTTAGTTGGTAGTTGGTAGTTGGCAGTTGGTAGTTGGCAGTTGGTAGTTGGTGGTTGGTGGTTGGTGGTTGGCAGTTGGCAGTTGGTAGTTATTAGTTGGTAGTTGATAGTTGGTGGTTGGTGGTTGGTAGTTGGCAGTTGGCAGTTGTTAGTTGGTGGTTGGTGGTTGGTGGTTGGTGGTTGGCAGTTGGTGGTTTTTAGTTGGTAGTTGATAGTTGGTAGTTGGAAGAGCAAAAATATAAATCGGGTGCGGGCAGAGCCCGCCATTCACTCCACTCTCAACTCTCCACTCTCCACTCTCAACTCTCCACTCTCAACTCTCAACTCTCTTAATACTTAAATACTTTTCCTATGTTCCCTGCGTAGCCGTCGTTGCAGATCTCGGCGAGGCTTTGCTGGATTTTTGTCGCTTCGGTTATGTCAATCGCGCCGTCTGCGTTGATGTCGGCAACCGCCTTAATCTTGTCGTCTGCAACCGCGAGGTCGGCCGCGATTTTCTGGATCTCCGTTGCGTCGTCTACCGTGATTGCTCCGTCGAGGTTGGCGTCGCCCACCTTCAATTCAACAGCGTCGCCGTCCTTTGGAATCTCGATCGAATAATCCTGCGGCTCGAGCTGACTTGTTACGTCGGGAGTGACGAGCTTTACCTTTACATTCTCCGTCACCATCCAGCCGGGAAGTTCTATGCTGTAGCTGTAGTTTTTGCGCGAGGTGTATTTCCAGACGTTTTCCGCGTCGGAAAGCGTCAAGGTCTTTTTGAAATACATCGGTTCCTCCGCGTAAAGCTCAACGGTCAGATCCTTAACGCTGCTTGTGTTCAGGATATCTACCGAGACACTGAGTTTATGCGGATCGTTCAGCCTCTGGCTGAAGGTTCTCACGTTGACTCCGTAAACCGCAAGCGTATTGCCGAGCCACGCGTTATGCTCGCGGTACCAGTTTTTCAGGAAGCTGACGTTTTCGTCAAAGGTGGGTTCGGGTGTGCGCATCTGAATCGTGTAGCGCTTGCTCACATCCCAGCCTGCCTCGTTGAAATTGCGGCTGAAAACGTCGCCGTACTTTGCGAGAAGCCCGTCGATCAGTCCGCCCTCGGAGTAGATGTTTTTGAAGAAGGCGTAGTGCTCGCTGTAGACCTTTCTTACGTCCTCGCGGAACTCGTTCCTCATCATCAGGTGATAGAACAGGTTGGTGTAGGCGGTGTAGAGTCTGTCGGGCGTTGAGGCGTGCTCATATGACTTTGACGAGCTTGCGTTTACGTTGCCCGAGGCGAGGTCGTAGTCCCACGGAGGTCCCGCGTAAAATACGCCGTCCTTATAATAATAGTATACCGAGCTGTAGTTTGAGTCGACGTTCTTTACGAACTCGTTGACGAGATAAAGCTTTGCGAACGACTCGATGTTCGTTACCGACGCCATCGTTTCGTAATTTTTGCTCAGAATGGCTGACGTGAGGGTGTCGACCTTCTCCTGAATATAAGCGAGCTGTTCCTCGTTAGGCTCCTCCGGCTCGCTGAGAGCAAAGCGGTAGCCGTTTGACTTGATATAGGTCACGCCCTCTTCGTCGCGGTTGTACTCGTACTCAATGAGGAAGTCCTTCATTCCGTTGTTGCTTTCGATGTCGATATCGACCCTGTCCTTGCCCTCCTGAACAGGCTCCATCAGGGTGTAACAGCCCTTGAAAACGCCGTCGACCCACAGCTCGACGTACTTCTGGTTCGAGGTGTAGTCGATATCAAGCTCTCGGGCGATATCAAACGCGATGTAGTTGCGCATGAGGGTGGGGTCGAAGCAGTTCGCGAGAAGCGCCCACTTTTTGCCCTTGCCCATGCCGAGCACGTCCTTTTTCTTTGCGAATTTGAATGTGAACGGCTTTTTCTCGGCAAGCGCGGTGCTGTTGCCGCGAACCTTGAAGCTCGCCTTGTCCTCGAGAACGCTGCCGTCCACGTCCTCGATCTTTACGCTTGCGCCGACGTAGCCGTCAGCCTTGACAATACTGTTGCCGTTGCCCTCGTCGGTGGTGACGTAGACTCTCGGAACGGTGAGTTCTCCGTTTTCCGCCTCTCCGTTTTCCGCTGCGTTTACCTGAATGCAAAAGAGACCCGCAAACACCGCGGCGCAGAGCAGCATAGAAATAATTTTTTTCATCTTAAACATCTCCTAAACAGAAAGGGCTGCCGCGCGGACAACCCTTATTTTTTTGCATAGTATCAAACACGTTTCAAAAGCGGTGCTTAGCTGAAATTATAGGAATAGTTGGGAGCTTCCTTTGTTATCTGAATATCGTGCGGATGGCTCTCTCTGAGACCTGCGCCGGAAATGCGTACGAACTGCGCCTTTTCGTGAAGCTCCGAGATGGTCGCGCAGCCGGTGTAGCCCATGCCTGCCTTTAAGCCGCCCATGAGCTGGTAGATCGTGTCTGAAAGCATTCCCTTGTAGGGTACGCGTCCTTCAACGCCCTCGGGAACGAACTTGCGGTTGCTCGCCTGGAAGTAGCGGTCTGCGCTGCCCTTGCCCATTGCGCCGAGACTGCCCATGCCGCGGTATACCTTGAACTGTCTGCCCTGATAGATCTCGTTTTCGCCGGGGCTTTCCTCGCAGCCTGCAACGAGCGAACCTACCATGACTACGCTGCCGCCTGCGGCAAGCGCCTTGACGATGTCGCCGCTGTACTTGATGCCGCCGTCCGCGATAACGGGTACGCCGTACTTTGAAGCCTCGCAAGCCGCGTCGTAAATAGCTGTGATCTGGGGAACGCCGATACCGGCGACGATTCTTGTGGTGCAGATAGAGCCGGGTCCGATACCGACCTTAACAGCGTCTGCGCCGGCGTCGATAAGAGCCTTTGCAGCCTCTGCCGTGGCGATGTTGCCTGCGATGAGAGGAAGATTGGGATAAGCCTTCTTTACCTTGGCAACGGAGTTTACAACGTTGGAGTTGTGGCCGTGTGCGGAGTCGAGAACAACCACGTCTACGCCTGCCTCGATAAGAGCGGCTACTCTGTCGAGAACGTCTACAGTCGCGCCGATCGCAGCGCCGCAGATGAGTCTGCCCTTGTCGTCGCGCGCGGAGTTGGGATACTGCACGCTCTTCTCGATATCCTTGATTGTGATAAGACCCTTTAAGCTGCCGTCCTTGCCTACGATCGGGAGCTTCTCGATCTTGTGCTCGCGCAGAATGCTCTGTGCCTGCTGAAGCGTTGTTCCTACGGGAGCGGTAATAAGGTGCTCCTGAGTCATAACTTTAGAGATAGGCTGCGCAAAATCCGCCGCGGTCATAAAGCGCATGTCGCGGTTGGTGATGATGCCGATAAGCTTGCCGTCGCGGCAGATCGGTACACCAGAGATCTTGTATTTGCCCATGAGGTCGTCAGCGTCCTTGACGGTGTTCTCGGGCGAAAGGAAGAACGGATTTACGATAACGCCGTTCTCTGATCTCTTTACGCGGTCAACCATGTCAGCCTGCTTCTCGATGTCCATGTTCTTGTGGATAATACCGACGCCGCCTTCGCGCGCCATCGCGATAGCCATAGCGGTTTCGGTGACGGTATCCATCGCCGCGGTCATGAGCGGTGTGTTGAGGCGAATGGTCTTGGTAAGATTGGTAGAAACATCCACGTTCTTCGGCTCGACGTTTGATTCACCCGGAATCAGAAGCACGTCGTCAAAGGTAAGACCTTCTTTGCCGAATTTGTCGTTGTAGTTGATATTCAGCATACTATTCCTCCATCCTGATTTAATATACCCTTTATTATATCAAAAACCGACGGTTTTGGCAATACGTATTTTTTATTTCCAATCGATTAATTATTGCTTTTGACAGACCGTCGCCGTCGTAACATCATCTGATATAAAAGTATCATCTCACGAAACCACCCTTCCGACTCTGCATAAATGCCGAGCCACCTCCCCTCAAGGGGAGGCTTTAAAAGAAACCACCCTTCCGACTTGGCATAAATGCCGAGCCACCTCTCCTCGAAGGGGAGGCTTTAATAGAAACCGCTGACCGCCAAAAAAAACAGGAGCCCTTGCGGACTCCCGTTGATTTAATCGTTTAATTTTCATCCATACCGTCGAGCTGCGACTTATACACAGGGTCGGGTATGATCTTTTTCTTTAGCACGTACGTCAGCACGCAGGCTGCGGCAAACAGGAACGCGCAGATCATCGATATCGCGAAGCCCGGCCAGAAGCCGTTGGGATAATACGTCAGCTTTATCTCGTGCTCGCCTGCCTCAAGCGGGAATGCGAGAAGCGAATTGCCTACGGGTGTGATCTCGACCTTCTCGCCGTCGACGGTTGCCGTCCAGCCCTTTTCGTACGGGATTGAGGTGTAGAACAGACCCTTTTCCTTTACGCTGATCTTACCCTGCATGGAGCTTGAGGTGCACTTCTCGGTTTCCATAACGCTCTCGCTGAGCTTTGCGTAGCCCTTCTCGAACACGTCCTTGTTGAGCATATTTACATATACTCTCGCAGTGCCGCTCACGCCTGCCTTGAGGTCGGCGTATACGGAGATCTTGTCGCCCTTGTTGAAGTAGCCGATGCACGCTACGTATGAACGCGCCATGCCGTACTTTGCGGACTGCGCAACGTCGTTCTGCATTACGGTCACGTCGTCGCCGTTCTGAATGTCGGCGTACATCATATAAAGACCCTCTTCGGGAGCCTCGTAGTTCCACTTTACGTGGGGTGTGACCGCTGTGTCGATGCAGCTGTAGTTGTAAAAACCGTATTCCTTTTTGGTAACGGTAAATTTATCCGCCTCGGTGTGACCCTGAGATACGACCTCGAGTCTTGTATATACGTCCTCGTTTAAGCCGGTGGCGTACTTAAAGAACTCGTTCTGCTTCTCAAACGGATTGAACTGATCCTCGTTGTCGTTCTCCTGCCAGTTCTGAAGCGCGGAGTTCGTCATGAAGCCCATCGGGATATAGTGGGTGTTCTGGAACAGCTTTACGCTGCCGGACTCGGTGACGAGATTGTCGCCCGACGACCTTACAGGAACCAGATCGTAGGTATTGTTCACCTTGCCGCTGCGCGAGATGATATACTTGAGATTCATGAACATATTCGTTACGGGCGAGCCTTCGGCGTAGGTGTAACGGTTGCCGCTCTTCCAGCCCATCATTCCGAAGTTCTCAAAGAAACGCGTCATGTTCTCGTTCGCCATCGAGTTGAACATCGAAAGACCGTGGTAGTGGTTGAGAGCGCCGTCGTTGAGGGTCTGGGTAGTTGCCGTCTCGGCGCGCCACAGCTCCTTGGTATCAGCCTCGAGCTCGTTCATTGACTCGATAACTGTCGCGGTGTTCTCGCCGCCGCGCGGATATTCGTAGGTTGTGGTGACGGTGGTGCGGTTAACGCCGAGGTAAGCGGTAACGCCGCTCTGAGCGATCGTGACAATCAAAAGCGCCAAAACCATTATATTTTTCGGAATGACCCGTTTGGTGTACAGTATCACGACTACCGAGATAAAGATAACGAGCGCTCCGATCGCGATCAGGTTGGGGATCTCCCAGTCGGGATGGTCGGTGAACATCTTTTCAGCGCCGGGGTCGCCCACAGTGAGCAGAACGACCGCGATGCTCATTGCCGAGGCGATCAGCGCACCGACAACGCTTATCGAATCAATTGTCGTAAACGCGCGGAAAGCCATTACGATCATGATGAAGCTGATGAGGAAGCTGAAACGATAGGGGATCATGTTTGTAAAGTGGAAGCCGTGCCAGATGTAGTCGAGCTGACGGATGATGCAGCTGAGGAACATAAAGACGATCATTACCACGTTTACGATTTTTTCTCTCAGGCGGATCTTCGGGCTTGTCAGAGAGAGGAAGCCGAAGAACATTGCGAACGCCGAGCACGAAATATTCGGCAGAGCGTCGGCAGCCTTGTTGGCAGCGCAGGTGAAGTTCGCGAAGCTGCCCGTTATGCTCTTGAGAGCGCGGAGCACGCCGAGAAGATCGTTGGAACCGCCGATGTTTATCGCGAATGATGTCGGGAAGGTGCTGCCTGAGGCGTGGGTATTTTTGAGCGCCATGAACGCAGGCAGCAGGAAGAAGGTTGTAAGACCGATAGCGATCATCGAGAAAATGCCGGTCTTGAGCAGGTTGATAAAGAAATTCTTTACTCCGCTCCAGTAAACGATTGAGTAGCCGATAAAAATCAGCAGCACAAAGATACATACGAACAAGCCGATGTAGTAGTTCATGATCAGCGCAAGCGCAAGGCTTACGGTGAACAGACGGAAGCGGTTCTCGGTGAGCAGCTTGACCGTGCCGAGCGCGACGAGAGGAGTAATGCAGACCGTGTCCATCCAGATTGTGTTCCAGTAGTAGCCCATAAAGTAGGCGCAGAACGAGAAGCAGCAGGCGAACATGATAAGCGAAACGTCGTTGCGCTTGTAGACGCTCTTTAAGAAGTAGGCGGTAAACGCGCCGCCGAGAGCGATTTTGAGAGCTACGGAGAACATCAAAAACTCGCGCAGCCAGTCGGCAGGTATGAACACCGACAGGAAGTTTACGGGACTTGCGAGGTAGTAGGACATCAGCGAGAAGTAGTTGACTCCTCCGCCCACAGACCATGTCCAGAAGAAGGATTCGCCGTGCTGCAGCTTATACTGGAAGTCGGCGAGGAAGGGATAATACTGATGCCACAGGTCGGTAACAAGAATCTGCTTGTCGCCAAAGGGTGAAACGCTCATAAGAGCAAAGGCGGTTACCATCAGGACAAAGGGTACCAGAAACGACAGCCATATAAACCGGTTGCGATACGCAAATTCGGTGAAGCTCCGTTTCTTTTTCTCATTGTCCGGATTGTTAGGAACCGCCGTTTTCGTTGATAAAACGGGCATGTTTTTTGAACCTCCATATTAAATTTTTGCTAACCATTTTATTGTAACACGTTTTTTGTCCGAGGTAAATATTTTTTTTGAAATTTGTTGGACTTTTCGGTTATTGTTTGGTATAATATTTTTCGATATATATACGAAAGGTTCTATTCATATGAAAACTATTGATTTGGTAGTACCATGCTTTAACGAGGAAGAAGGTCTTGAGCACTTTGTTACCGAGACAAACAAGGTCATCGACACCCTGCCCGGATACTCCTTCCGCTATATTCTTGTAAACGACGGCAGCAAGGACAAAACGTATCTCGTTATGAAACGCCTTGCCGCGAAATTTGATAATATAAAATACATCTCCTTTTCGCGCAACTTCGGCAAGGAGGCGGCTATGTACGCCGGACTGCAGCACTGCGACGCCGACTATGTTGTCGTTATGGACGCGGACTTGCAGCATCCGCCGGCGGTGTTTCCGCAGATGCTCGAGGCTATGGAGGAAGGCTGGGACTGCTGCGCCACTAAGCGCGACGAACGCGAGGGCGAAAGCTTTTTCAGAGGTGCGTTCTCAAAGCTGTTCTTCCGTCTTTCGAACCGCATGACCGACGTCAAGAATCCGTACGGCGCGATGGACTACCGCATGATGACAAGACAGATGGTCAACTCTATTCTCGAGCTCAGCGAGGTTCAGAGGTTTTCGAAGGGTATCTTCTCGTGGGTCGGCTTCAATACGAAGTGGATCACCTTCAAGACGGTTGACCGCGAGCTCGGCAAGTCGTCGTGGAAATTCTCGTCGCTCTTCAAATACGCAATCGACGGAATAACCTGCTTCTCGGTAACTCCGCTTCGGTTTACGGCGGTCATGGGTGCGATCATCTTTTTCCTCTCCCTCATCTACATCATGGTGACGCTCATCCAGACGATCTTCTTCGGAATCCAGACTCCCGGTTACGTTACCACGCTCTGCGCGGTTCTGTTCCTCGGAGGACTGACGGAGATGTCCATCGGCATTCTCGGCGAGTACATCGGCAGGATATATATGGAAACAAAGGACAGACCCATCTACATTACCAAGTTCTCAAACTTTGAGGACGAGGACTACGAAGAAAAATAACAGTTCCGCTTAACTGCCAACTAAAAAACTACCAACAAAAAAACTACCAACTATCAACTAAAAACTACCAACTAAAAAACTACCAACTACCAACTAAAAAACTACCAACTAAACAACTACCAACTAAACAACTACCAACTAAAAAAGGCAATGACGCAATGTCACTGCCTTTTTGTTTTACCCAATCAATAGCCCTGAAAAGCTCGTTTGACAGCGTCTATAACATTTATTCCGTTTGCTGTCATGATTATGATTGCGATTACCGCGATGATTATGCTTATAAGTGTAAGAACAAGCTGTGCTCTCGCCCATGTTACAAGCGAGCGTTTGCTGCTGCCGCCGAAGCCCCAGACGAGCAGCAGGATGATGTTGAGGATAGGGATGCACATCAATACCCATCTGCCTATCCAGCCCCATGTTGAAACGTGCTCGTCGGGATGATAACCTAGTCTTGACGCCGAGCTGTCAACATATACGGGAACGGGCTGCTGATAAACAGGCTGCTGATACGACTGACGCTCGTTTCTCTGAGCATGACGGGCGTTGTTGTAGCTGTCGCCGTAGTTGTTGTTCTTATTCTCTCTGAGTGGAGTGCCGCAGCTGTTGCAGAAATCGGGGTCGGTCACGGGCGCTCCGCAGTTCGGACAAGTCATAGATTCTCCTCCTTACTTACCGATAACTTCCTTGCCGCCCATGTAGGGTCTGAGAGCGACGGGAATACGGACAGAACCGTCCTCGTTGAGGTTGTTCTCGAGGAAGGCGATGAGCATTCTCGGAGGAGCCACAACGGTGTTGTTGAGGGTGTGTGCAAAGTACTTTCCGCCCTTGCCGCTTACGCGGATCTTGAGGCGGCGTGCCTGAGCGTCGCCGAGGTTTGAGCAGGAACCGACCTCGAAATACTTCTTCTGACGGGGTGACCATGCCTCAACGTCGAGCGAACGAACCTTGAGGTCTGCGAGGTCGCCCGAGCAGCATTCGAGCGTGCGGACGGGAATGTCCATTGAACGGAAGAGGTCGACGGTGTTCTGCCAGAGCTTGTCGAACCACATCTTGCTCTCCTCGGGCTTGCAGACGACGATCATCTCCTGCTTTTCGAACTGGTGGATTCTGTAAACGCCTCTCTCCTCAATGCCGTGAGCGCCCTTCTCCTTGCGGAAACAGGGTGAGTAGCTGGTGAGGGTCTGCGGCAGGGTATCTTCGGGATTGATGGTGTCGATGAACTTGCCGATCATCGAGTGCTCCGAGGTGCCGATGAGGTATAAGTCCTCGCCCTCGATCTTGTACATCATGGAGTCCATCTCGGCGAAGCTCATAACGCCGGTTACAACGTTTGAACGGATCATGAACGGCGGTACGCAGTAGGTGAAGCCGCGGTCGATCATGAAATCGCGCGCATAGGAGATAACCGCGCTGTGAAGTCTCGCGATGTCGCCCATCAGATAATAGAAGCCGTTGCCTGCAACCTTTCGCGCTGAGTCAAAGTCGATGCCGTTGAGATTCTCCATGATGTCGGTGTGATAAGGAACCTCGAAGTCGGGCACAAACGGTTCGCCGTAGCGCTCGATCTCAACGTTCTCGCTGTCGTCCTTACCGATCGGAACGGACGGGTCGATGATCTGCGGAATGGTCATCATTATCTCGGTGACCTTTGAGCTGAGCTCGGCTTCCTTCTGCTCAAGCTCCTCGAGGAGATCAGCCTGCTTTGTTACCTGCTCCCTGATAGCCATGGCTTCTTCCTTCTTGCCCTGATGCATCAGCGCGCCGATCTGCTTTGAGATCTTGTTGCGGTTTGCGCGAAGATCGTCAGCCTGCTGCTTTACTGCGCGGCTTTCGGCGTCGAGCTTGATAACCTCGTCAACAAGAGGAAGCTTGCTGTCCTGAAACTTCTTCTTGATATTTTCTTTTACCGCGTCGGGATTTTCTCTTAAAAATTTAATGTCAATCATCGTTGTTCTCCTTGCTTAATAAATTTGATAACTCCTGTAACTCCTCGTCGGAATAAAATTCTATCTGAAGCACGCCGCCCTCTTTTTTCTTGTTCTTGCTGACGGTTATCTTTCTGCCTAAGCTCTCGTTGAGCGCAAGCTCCACCATCTTGTAGAACGAAGGCTGTCTCTCGGGCTTCTCTTCGACCTTGACCTTTACGGGCTTTTTGCAGAGCGCTTCGGTCTGACGAACCGAGAGGTCTTTCTTTATGATCTCGTCGGCGACCGCCTTCATCTGCTCCTCGTTTTCAAGAGTGAGCAGCGCTCTTGCGTGACCTGCCGAAATCTCGTCGTCCCTCAGCAGCTCTCGGATGCTCTCGGGAAGCTTCAAAAGTCTCAGCGCGTTCGCGATAGCCGGACGGGATTTGCCCATTGACTGAGCTACCTCCTCCTGAGTGAAGCCGTGCTCCTTCATCAGCACGTTGTAACCCTCAGCTTCCTCGAGGGGGGTCAAGTCCTCGCGCTGCAGGTTTTCTATCAGCGCAAGCTCCATTGTTTCGGATTCGGTAAGCTCGCGGATAACGACGGGAACCTCTGTCAGACCCGCCATCCGGCAGGCGCGGTAACGTCTCTCGCCTGCTACTATCTCGTAACCGCCCAGAGGAAGCGGACGGACAAGCAGCGGCTGCAGCAGTCCGTGCGCCGAAATGCTCTCGGCAAGCTCGGATATCGTCGATTCGTCGAAGTTCTGACGGGGCTGCGAACGGTTAGGCTCTATCTCGGAGATTTTGAGGGTGACTGCTCCGTCGCCCTTTTCGCTGTCGTTTTCAATGAATATGGCGTTCAGACCCTTGCCCAAGCCGCCCAGTTTTTTTGCCATCAGCGTCTCTCCTTTGCGATAATTTCCTTTGCAAGCTCAGTGTAGGCGAAGCTGCCCTTGCAGCTCTTGTCGTAGTAGATAACGGGCATTCCGAAGCTGGGCGCCTCGGAAAGTCTTACTCCGCGCGAAATGACGGTGCCGAACACCTTGCCCGGGAAGAACTTTTTGACCTCCTCTACCACCTGCTGAGTCAGGTTGAGTCTGCCGTCGTACATCGTCAGCAGCACTCCCTCAAGCTCGATTGAATAGTTGTACTGACGTTTGATTCTGCGCACCGTGCTCATCAGCTGTGACAAACCCTCGAGCGCGTAGTACTCGCACTGGATAGGCACGATGAACGTGTCCGCCGCGGTCAGCGCGTTCGCGGTGATCAGTCCGAGCGACGGCGGACAGTCGATGATAATGTAGTCGTAATACTGCTTGATCGGTAAAATCGCGTTTTTGAGCAAAGCCTCGCGCTTGGGCTTGTCCACGATCTCAAGCTCCGCCGCCGCCAGATTTATTGACGAGGGCAGCAGATGTAAGTTTTGATAAGGCGTTGTAAGCACGCATTCCTCGGCTCTCGCTCCCTCGACAATAACGTCGTAGGTCGAGAGCTTCACCTTGCTTTTGTCAATCGCCACGCCGCTTGTCGCGTTGCCCTGAGGGTCGGCGTCCACAAGCAGCACCTTTTTTCCGAGGGAGCCCAGGCAAGCCGCGAGATTGACCGCGGTGGTTGTTTTGCCTACGCCGCCCTTCTGGTTCGAAATTGCGATAATCTTAGCCAAAAGGTCTGTACACTTCCTATCTTTGTATTTTCAAATCACGATTCATATTATATCACAACCGCGTTTGTTTTTGAAGTGTATTTTTAAATTTCTTTGAGAATGTTTCACGTGAAACACATTTAAAACGCAAACAGGCGCACCGTAAAGGCACGCCTGCTCGCAAGGGGTTAGATAAGGAAATGGGTATGAGTGGAACGGATGCTTTCGCACCCTAGTGGAAAGTAAAATCAAACACGCAGATACTCGACTGAGTTTATCAGAGAAAAGGGTATTTTATGGGTAATTTGGGGTATATATGTACATCAAAACTTCCGTACCTGCGTGTTATGAAACATATTTATTTGACGGATACGTTTTTGCTTTCGGGATTCGTATTGTGTATTCGATAAAATCTTCTGTGTCTGTTTTGTTTGACTGTGCGTCAATTCCCGAAAGGCGCATCGTATCTATCGCCTTATTGATAGTGTTAAGGAAAATCCTTACGTCTTTTATCACCGCCTTACTGTTTCCTTTTGCCTTCTCGGGCTTCTGGGAGGAATTTAGCAGGATGCCGACGAGGTGTTCGGTTTGTTTTACGTTCAGGTTGTCCGCAACGATTCTCGACAAGGCTTCCCGACGGGTTACCTCGTTCTCGATTCTGAGTAAGGCGCGCGCGTGCCGTTCGCTCAGTCCTGCGCGTTCAATCCACTCCTGCTCGTCGTCGGTAAGACGGAGCAGCCTGAGCTTGTTTGCCACGGCGGACTGACTTTTGCCGAGCCTTTGCGCCGCCTGCTCCTGCGTAAGACCGTAGCGGCGTATCAGCCTTGAAATTCCGCGGGCTTCCTCAAAGATTCCGAGGTCAGCCCGCTGGAGATTTTCAAGGAGAGCGTAAATGGCAGACTCTTTTTCTGAGCAGCGCACCACGATGCACGGCACCTTGCGCAGTCCGGCTGTAACCGCCGCGCGAAGGCGGCGTTCGCCCGCGATAAGCTCGTATTCCGTGCCGCTTACCTTGCGGACGGTCAGCGGCTGAAGGATTCCGTTCTCCGCGATTGAGCGGGACAATGCGGAAAGCTCGTCCTCGTTGAACTGCTTACGTGGCTGCGCCTTGTTGGGTCGGATTTTGATGATGGGGATTTCAGAGATTATGTTTTCGCTCTTCACCAAAAAATTCAACCGCATCACCCTCAGTCAGCATCAGGGGTCGTCCCTGTGCTATTATAATACCATATCGGGCGTGCGGTTTTTGTCGCATTGTGAGCGATTATTTTATATTCTTTTGTCGGAGAATGTCAGAGAGGCTTGGATTTTATCTTTCCGTTCTGACGGGGATATTTCTCGGGTGTGGGCGAGACCTTTTCTATCTCAACAAGGGTTCTGCCGCCTCCCTCAAACGGAAGCTCGAACTCATAGATGTTTCTGATTTTTCCGCCGAGGATTCCTATCGCCTTTTTCGCGGAATTGATTTCACCCTCAGCCGTTCCCTTGAACGCGACGAAGCGTCCCGAAAGACGGGCGTACGGCAGACAGTATTCGCTGAGAATATTCAGCTGCGCAACCGCGCGCGATACAACGAGGTCAAAGCCTTCGCGGAGGTCGAGATTCTGACCGCCTTCCTCTGCCCTGCTGTGGATAAGCACGGCGTCGAGATTCAGCTCGCCGCAGACCACGTTCAGAAAATTCAGACGCTTTTGCAGACTGTCTAGCAGGGCGAGCTGAATATCGGGTCTTGCGATTTTCAGAACAAGTCCCGGAAAGCCTGCGCCTGTTCCAACGTCGATGACGCGCGCGTTCTGCGGCACGTCGATATAATTGAAAATGCTCAGGCTGTCGGCGAAGTGCTTCACCGCAACTCCCTTTGGGTCGGTGATCGCGGTGAGGTTGATTTTTTCGTTCCACTCGCAGAGAAGCTCGTTGTACCTCTCGAGCTGAGATATCTGCTCCTCGCTGAGCCTGATTTTATAGTCCCTGATTGCTTCGGTTAAATACTTTCTCATTGCCGCTCCTTATTCGCCGCCATCCAGATCAGAAGTACGCTGATATCCGCAGGCGATACGCCCGAGATTCGCGAAGCCTGTCCGATATTGAGCGGCTGTATTTTGTTGAGCTTTTCCTGCGCTTCAAGCCGCAGACCTTTTATTTCGCGGTAATCAAAGTTGTTCGGCAGCAGCTTGTCCTCAAGCCTGCGCACCTGCTCCACCTGACGGAGCTGCTTTGTGATGTAACCCTCGTACTTGATTTCGATCTGCACCTGCTCCATCACGTTGCGGTCGAGCTGTGGTCTGCCGGTGTCGATCGGCGCAAGGCACTCATAGTCGAGCTGCGGCCGCTTCATAAGTTCGATCAGACGGACGCCCGTTGTGATCTCGGATGTTTCACGTGAAACAAGTATGCGGTTGACCTCCTCGGTCGGCGAAATTACGGTCTCTTTAAGGCGCTTGATTTCGCGCTTCTTCTCGTCCTGCTTTCTGAGAAATTTCTGCCAGCGCTCCTCCGAGATAAGTCCGAGCTTGTAGCCAGTCGGAGTCAGTCGCACATCGGCGTTGTCCTGACGGAGGACAAGACGGTACTCGCTGCGCGAGGTCATCATTCTGTAAGGCTCGTTCGCGCCTTTTGTGACGAGGTCGTCAACCAAGGTTCCGATGTACGAATTCGCGCGCGTGAGAACGAACGGCTCTCTGCCGAGAACCTTGTGCGCGGCGTTCACTCCGGCGACAAACCCCTGAGCCGCGGCTTCTTCGTAGCCCGAGCTGCCGTTGAACTGTCCTGCGCCGAACAGGTTCGGGAACTCCTTAAACTCGAGGGTCGGGTTCATCGCGGTCGGGTCTACGCAGTCGTATTCGATCGCGTAGGCAGGGCGCATCATCACGCAGTGCTCCAAGCCTTTTATCGTGTGGTAGAACTTGAGCTGAACCTCCTCGGGCAGCGAGCTGCTCATTCCCTGCAAATACATCTCCTCGGTGCTCTCGCCGCAAGGCTCAATAAAGAGCTGATGGCGCGGCTTGTCCTTGAAGCGCATGATCTTGTCCTCAAAGCTCGGACAATAGCGCGGACCCACGCCTTCGATCCGTCCTGCGTAGAGCGGCGAACGGTGGATATTTTCGAGGATGATTTTTTTCGTCTCGTCGTTGGTGTAGCTGATGTGGCAGTCGACCTTGTTCTCGCCGAGGCTCTCGGTTTCATACGAGAACGGCTCGGGCGGATCGTCGCCCTTTTGAACCTCAAGCTCTGAGAAGTCGATCGAACGGCGGAGAACTCTTGCCGGCGTTCCTGTTTTGAAACGGCGAAGCGGAAGTCCGAGGTCCTTCAGACTCCTGCCTAGCCTAGTCGCCGGGAAGGTTCCGTCAGGTCCGCTTTCGTAGCTGACCTCGCCCACGTATATCCTGCCGCCGAGGTAGGTGCCCGTCGCGACGACTACCGTCTTGCAGAAGTACACCGCGAGCATCTGAGTTGTCAGCTCATAGCCGCCGTCCACCTTTTTAATATCGGTGATTTCAGCCTGACGAAGCTCGAGGTTTTCCTGCAGCTCGATTTTGTGCTTCATCGTGTCGGCGTATTTTCTCCTGTCGATCTGAGCGCGCAGCGAATGAACCGCGGGACCCTTTCCCCTGTTGAGCATTCTCGACTGCAAAAAGCACTCGTCGGCGGTCTTGCCCATCTCGCCGCCGAGCGCGTCAAGCTCGCGGACAAGGTGACCCTTTGCAGTGCCGCCTATCGATGGGTTGCACGGACAGTTGCCGACGGCGTCCATGTTGATCGTAAAAATAGCAGTGTGGCAGCCGAGCCGGGCGGCGGCAAGCGCGGCTTCGATGCCTGCGTGACCCGCGCCGATAACGGCTACGTCGTAATTGCCTGCTGAATATGTCATATTTATCATTCCTTAGTTGCGCGGCTATTTGCCGACGCAGAAATTGTGGAACACGCGGTCGATAACCTCGTCGCTTGTTTTCTCGCCCGTCATTTCGAGCAGCTCCGAAATCGCGTCCTCCAGCGAAACCGTGACCGCGTCAAAGGTCATGCCTATCTCAACCGCCGCCTTTGCCTCGCGGACTGAGTTGAGCGCGTTAAAAACGTTGCTTCTCTGTCTTTCGTTCGAGAGAATACCCTCGCTCGGGTTGAGCTGACCTGTTCCGGCAATTTTTTCAACCGCTTTTACAATGTCCTCTCTGCCCTCACCGTTCGCGGCGGATACATATATTATATTGCTGATAGCAGATTTTATTTTGTCTATATCTAATTTAGAGTCCAGATCGGTTTTATTGATGATCGCGACCGTCGGAACCTCCCTTGAAAGCTCTATCAGCTCCAGATCATCGTCGTCAAGCTCGCGGCTGTTGTCAAAAACCGCGAGAAGCAGTCCGCACTGACTCAGTTTTTTTCTCGCGCGGTCAACGCCGATTTTCTCGACCGCGTCGTCGGTATCTCTCAGACCTGCCGTGTCGCTCAGACGAAGTATCACGTCGCCCACAAGGACGGTGTCCTCGACCACGTCTCTCGTCGTTCCGGGAATGTCGGTGACAATGCTCTTCTCCGTTCCCGAGAGCAGGTTCATCAGCGTGCTTTTGCCGACGTTCGGTCTGCCTGCGATCACCGTGTCTATTCCCTGCTTCACCGCCTGACCCATGTCGTAGGTCTCGAGCAGACGCGAAAGGGTGACCTCCGCCTTTTCGCAGGTGACTAGAATGTCGTCCTCACTGACCTCGGCGATGTCCTCCTCGGGATAATCAGCCCATGCGGAAAGGTGCGCGGTGAGAGTCAGCAGCTCGTCCTTGACGGCGGTGATCTTCTTGCGAAGCGCGCCTTCCTTAACGCAGATTGCGGAACGCGCCGCGCTTCTGCTCTTTGCGGAGATGATATCTATGACCGCCTCCGCCTCGGTCAGATCGACCTTGCCGTTGAGGAACGCGCGCTTTGTGAACTCGCCAGCCTCGGCAGGAACAGCCCCGGCGACGAGAACCGCTCGGAGCACCTGCTTTGTGATGAACATACCGCCGTGGCACGAAAGCTCCACGACGTCCTCTCCTGTGTAGCTGTGGGGCGCGCGGAAAACAAGCGCGACCGCCTCGTCGATTTTCTCACCCTCAAAGACCACGCTTCCGAACGCGGCGGTGTAGCCCTTCATGTCGGCGAGCTTTTTGTTATTGATATTTCTGAATACCCTGTCGGCGATCTCAATCGCGCCGTTGCCCGACACCCTGATAACGCCTATTCCGCCCTCGCCCTGAGCGGTGCTGATGGCGGCTATGGTTGTGTTGTTCTTCATAATTTTACCTAAAAAAAGGGAGCGGAAAAATCCGCTCCTCAATTACTTAATTCTGCCGTAAAGACCTGTTTCGCCGCCTTCATTGAGCGGTACTCTGTCGGGATTGACAGGCGCTGCGCCGGACTTCTTTTTGCCGCCGTTGTAAGGACGCTTGCCGCCTCTGCGGTTGTTCTGATAGCCGCCCTTGCGGTTGCTCTTGACCTTGGGGTCGGGTCCGATTACTACGTGACGCGCGGCGTTCTCGCCCTCGCTCCACGAAATCGCTCCGTTCACCTTCTGTACGGCGGTGTGGATAATTCTTCTCTCGTAGGGGTTCATCGGCTCGAGGCTTGTTTTTCTGCCTGTCTTAATCGCCTTGAACGCGAGCTTTCTGCCGAGGATCTCGAGAGTCTTTTCTCTCTTTTCGCGGTAGTTGCCGGTGTTGACGGTCACCTTGATGTAAGGCTCCTCGCCGTGGTTGGCAACAAGGCTTGTAAGATACTGCAGAGCGTCGAGGGTCTCGCCTCTTCTGCCGATAACAAAGCCTACCTCCTCGCCCGAGAGGTTGAACTCAACGGCGTTCTCCTCGGTGGCGTTTGTTTCGATCTCTACGCTTGAAAGAGTCATTTTATCGAGCACATCTCTGAGGAATTTCTCGGCTCTCTCGTTGGGGGTGTCCTTGATGAACACTCTTACCTTGGCGGGTCTGCCGCCGAAAAGACCGAACTTTTTCTTTTCCTCCGTCTGGATAATTTCCAGCTCATACTCGGCGGTATCGTCCAGACCGAGCTGTGCCTTTGCTTTTTCGAGGGCGTCCTGTACGTTAATACCCTCGCATATAGCTTCTTTAATCATCATTTACCTCTGGAATAATTCCAAAACTTTACTTCAAAATTACTTCTTCTTTTTCTTCTTTGCGTTCGCATTACCTGCCGAAGCGCTTTCGCTCGGCGCGTACACATAGGGAACCTTTGCCTCGTTTTCAAAGAGCAGCGCGGCGTGTCTTGCCTCGCTGTTGGCTGTGAGCTTCACGGGACTGCATATCTTCGCGAGAACAATCGACTGAATCAGACTGAGTATCGCGGAAATAAACCAGTAGAAGCCGAGCGCACTCGGAACCGAGTAGGTAATGTAAGCCGAAAACAGCGGGAGAAGGTACATAACTACCTTCATGCAGCCCTGCTGCTGACCCATCGCGCTGCTGTTTACCTTTGTCATAATAAACTGCGAGCCGATGTTGGATACCAGACAGAGCGCGGGGAAAATCAGGTATACAGACCAGAAACCGTGGTCTGCGGGTACGCTGAGCAAATCAAGTCCGAACAGACTGAAGCCGTCGGAGAAAGAGTCGATCGCAGCGATATTGTCGGCTGTAAAGAGCGACTGCAATGTTGACGACTGCGAGACAAACTGATCATACTTAAACAAATCGAGCAGCGCGATCTGCTGGTAGGTGGGATTTGAATTTGCAACATATCCCGGGATTTTTGACATATAGCCGACAGCCGAAGTTACGGCGTCGCCGTTGAGGTGAAGTGTGTTTGTAAGCGGATAAGCGACGGCGTAGAATACGCCGAAGAGAACAAGCATAGGAACAATGGTGGTCAGGCATCCGCCCATGGGCTTAACGCCCTCTTTTT
Source organism: uncultured Ruminococcus sp. (assembly GCA_902765625.1). Lineage (GTDB taxonomy): Bacteria > Bacillota > Clostridia > Oscillospirales > Acutalibacteraceae > Ruminococcoides. The sequence continues at coordinate 20,560 of CACXAO010000011.1, forward strand.
CGTAGAGCTTGTTCATTTCTTCCTGGAGAAGCTGGCGGTTGTTGCCGTATTTCTCCCTCAGTTCCTTTTGTTTCTTGGAAAGTCTTGCGTTTCCCGACATTGATTTTTGCTGTTTGACTGAGAACGGCAAAATCAGCAGCTTGATAACAATGGTAAATGCAATAATCGCGAGTCCGAAGTTCTGAAACACATAGAATGCAGCCCACAGCGCATAGCCGAGGAAGTTACCGAGAAAACCGAAAATTTGCATATAAAACCTCGCTTAATTTCATTTTTCAGGGACAGGGTCGTACCCGCCCTTGGAAAAAGGATTGCAGCGCAGAATACGCCACAAGGTCAGAGCACCGCCCTTTAGCGCTCCGAAGCGTTCAATAGCCTCAAGTCCGTACTGCGAACAGGTGGGATAATACTTGCAGTGGGCACGGGTATAAGGAGATATTGCGGACTTGTAGAATTTTATCAATGCGATCAAAACCTTTTTCATGTCGAACCCCGGTCATTCAATAATCCTGCCTGTTTCAGGTGGTATCTCATAGCCTTCTCAACATCCTGCGTCTTGACGTGCGGAGTTTTTGCCCTCGCAACAAAGACAATCTCGTACCCGCTTTTGATTTCGGGATAAAGACTGTCGTAAGACGCTCTGATAACTCTTCTCGCCCTTGAACGCCTGACAGCGTTGCCAACCTTTTTTCCTGTGGTGATTCCGTAGCGCGGCGGCTGCCGTCTGTCCCTCATCCTGAGCACGTACGTCACAAGCACGGGACTGACATAAGACTTTCCTTTTCTGTACAGTCTGGAAAACGTGCTGTTTTCCTTAATAGTCGCATATCTTGGCATTATAAGCCTCCAACCGTCTCCGCAACAAAAGAAAGACCACATTTAAAAGTGGCCTTTTCTTTAGTAAGACAACCTTTTTCTGCCTTTAGCTCTTCTTCTAGCCAATACTTTTCTGCCGTTGGATGTGGACATTCTCTTTCTGAAGCCATGCTCCTTCTTTCTGTGAAGCTTCTTAGGCTGGTATGTTCTCAGCATACTTAAAACCCTCCCTTCAAAATATAACCTTGCAATATAGCATTATACCTTATTTTCCGCGGTTCGTCAAGTGATTTATTTCGCATACCGAAAAATTATTTTTCTTTTATTGCACTTTTATAACGAAGCTTCCTGCCGCTCACCCGGTTTAATAATTTCACCCTGAGCTTTCAACATACTTTTGCACACCGCTTTTGCGATGTTTTACGTCAAAAACCGCGTTTTCCACATTTTTCCATACTCACAGGTTAATAATTTAACAAGTTGGTAGTGGTTAGTGGGTAGTTGGTAGTTGGCAGTTGAATATAAATCGGGTGCGGGCAGCGCCCGCCATTAACTACCAACTAATAACTACTAACTACCAACTATATATAATAGTATACGGAACTTGAAAACCGCTCTGCTTAAAATACTTGCAATTTCCGAACAGAAGTTGTATAATAAAAGAGAATGAATATTAATGTGGGGAAATTTGCGAAATGAGTAGAACAGAGAGAATTTTCCGACGTTTTTGTGCCCGAACAGCTTTTCGGACACGGAATAATTTTTCGCTTGCAGAGCCGATAAACACCGTTTTTTCGGCATACCGGCAGTCGGATTCTCCCCTATAGGAAAGGAAAGACAAAAGCTTATGAATTCATTTAACGACGCGTGGGAGCTTATCTGCTCCTACTGTCAGAACAAAATCACCGAGGTTGCCTACAATACATGGATCAGCCGCATCAAGCCGCTGAATCTCGATTTTGACAGCAACACGGCGTATCTGATAGTTCCAAACGACTTTCACCGCCAGACCATAAAGCGCTGTTACATTCCGCTTCTCAACGAGGCGTTCGAGGCTATCTTTGACAACAAGTTCGAAATCGACCTCAAAACTCCCGAGGAGGCAAATATTCCCACGCCCGTCAAGCAGGTCATCGAGGAAAAGAGCGACACTAACTACGAGTACACCTTCGACACCTTTATCGTCGGTCCCTCAAACAAGTTCGCGCACGCCGCCTGTCTCGCAGTTGCGACAAATCCCTCAAAGGCTTATAACCCCCTGTTCCTCCACGGAAACTCGGGTCTCGGCAAAACCCACCTGCTCTACGCAATCGGCAACGAGATCAAGAAGAACGACCCCGACAAGGTTATCTGCTACATCAAGGGCGACGACTTCACAAACGAGCTTATCGAATCTCTCCGTCTTGCGAAGATGGCTGACTTCCGCAAGAAGTACCGCCACGCAGACGTTCTCCTCGTAGACGATATCCAGTTCATCGGCGGCAAGGAGAGTACTCAGGAGGAGTTCTTCCACACCTTCAACGCTCTCCACGAGGCTCACAAGCAGATCGTTCTGACCTCCGACCGTCCGCCCAAGGAGATCCGCACCCTCGACGACCGTCTCCGCTCGCGCTTCGAGCAGGATCTGATCGCCGACATCCAGCCGCCTGATTTTGAGACGAGGATCGCCATCATCAAGCGCAAGGCGGAGCTGCTCGACCTCGATATCTCCAACGAGATCTGCGAGTACATTGCAAACAAGCTCAAGTCGAATATCCGCCAGCTCGAGGGCACGGTTAAAAAGCTCAAGGCGAAGTCCTTCCTCAATAACGAGAAGCCCACGCTCAACTCCGTTCAGGAGGTAATCGCGGACGTTCTCAACAACGACGTTCCGCCCGAGGTCACCGTTGAGCGCATTATCGACGAGGTAGCACGCACCTACGGCATGACCCCCGAGGACATCACAAAGCAGAAGAGCAAAAAGGCGAACGTCAGCAACGCGCGCCATATCGCTATCTACATCACAAGAGAGCTGACCAACCTCACAGTAAAGGAAATCGGCAATCTCTTCGGCGGCAGACACTACACCACCGTTTTGTACTCGATCACAAAGGTCAGCGAGCAGCTCGAAAAGGACCGCAAGTCCAAGGAGCTTGTTGACGACATGATAAAGAATATCAAGGACAGATAACGTATACTAATATATATAGTAGTTAGTAGTTGGTAGTTGGTAGTTTAATAGAAATCGGGTGCGGGTGTCCCGCCATTACTACCAACTAAAAAACTACCAACTCTCATACATTTCCACTCACATTCACATCACAGAAAAGCTTCAACTTTGGGCGTTGAAGTAAAAGTGGAAATCACCTGACACACACAAACACTTCACACGCATTTCACAGTGGAAGTATTTTCCGCTTCGGAATCGCGAATATCGCACTTTTTCTATATTTTAACACTGCCTACTACTACTACGAAAAATAATAAAGAATTAGATTGGAGAGGAATCCACCAATGAAAATTTCCTGCCTGCGTTCGGATCTGCAGACCGCTATCTCGAACGTATCCAGAGCGGTGTCAGCCAAATCAACCATTCCTGCTCTCGAGGGCGTGCTTGTTAAGGCATACGGAGATAAGCTCAACATCTCGGGCTACAATCTCGAAATCGGAATCACCACCGACATAGACGCTACAATCAAGGAGGAAGGCGAGATCGTTATTAGCTCAAGACTGTTCTTTGACATCGTGCGCAACCTCCCCGAGGAAATCCTCACGATTGAAACAGACGACAGACTTGTTATATACATCAACTGCGGCGCAGCCGACTACAAGATCACGGGCATGTCCTCGGTCGAGTACCCCGACCTGCCCACCTTTGAGCAGACCGACGGCATCACCCTCGATTCAAAGACTCTGCGCGAAATGATCCGTCAGACTGTTTACGCCGTAAGCGAAAACACCGCGAAACCCATCTACACAGGCTCGCTCTACGAGATAGAAAACTCCGTTCTCACGATTGTGGCTATCGACGGCTACCGCATGGCAGTACGCAGAGAGAACGTTCAGAGCGACAGCGAGACCTCGTTCATCGTGCCCGGCAAAACCCAGCTCGAGATACTCAAGCTGCTTTCGGACGACGAGGAACCCGTTGAGATCATCATCGGTCAGCGCCACATCACCTTCAAGGTCAAGAACTACAGGGTTATTTCGCGCCTTATCGAGGGTATTTTTATCGACTACAAAACTACGATCCCGGCAGTCGCAAAGACCGAGGTCGTTATCAACGTAAAGAGACTGATCAATTCGGTCGAGAGAATGTCGCTTATGAATAACGAGAGAATGCAGAGTCCCGTTCGCTGCAAGTTTCTCGGCGACGAAATCAAATTTTCATGCGCGTCCGCGGTCGGTTCCGCGAGCGACACTATCGGCGTGACTATCGCCGGCGAGAACGTGGAGATCGGCTTCAACAACAGATACATGCTCGACGCTCTCAAAAACGCCGACACCGACGAGGTTAGGCTTGAGCTAAACGGCCCGATATCGCCCATCGTTATCAAGCCCGTTCAGGGAGATAACTTCGTGAGCATCGTAGTTCCCATGAGGTTGGCAAATGAAGGCTGAAATCCTTAAAATAGACACGGAGTTCATCCGCCTGCAGGATCTGCTCAAGCTCTCGGGTCTTGCCGCGACGGGCGGAATGGCAAAAATCGTCATTCAGAACGGCGAGGTAAAGGTTAACGGCGAGGTCTGCACCATGCGCGGCAAAAAGCTGCGCGGCGGCGATACCGCCGAGTACGACGGAGCGACAGTTAAAGTAGAGTTATGAGGGTAGAGAGCATATCCTTCAAAAATTACCGCAATCTCGCGGAACAGACGCTCGACCCCTGCGACGGCGTCAACATAATCTACGGCAACAACGCGCAGGGCAAGACGAATATTATCGAGGCGCTGTGGCTGTTCTGCGGCGGTCATTCGTTCCGCACCCAGAGCTACAGGGAGCTTATCGCATTCGGCGAAAGCTTCGCTCACCTCGAATGCGCCTTTTTCGGTCAGGACAGACGTCAGACCGCAAGCATCACCATTGAGCCTTCAAAGAGGCTGATAAAAATCAACGGAGTCGAGAAAAAGACCTCGGCTGCGCTTATAGAAAAATTCTGCGCGGTTGTGTTTTCGCCCGAAAACCTCAGCCTGATAAAACGCGGACCTGCCGAAAGGCGCAGCTTTATCGACAGCGCAATCTGCCGCGAAAAGCTCAGGAACGCGCTTACCCTCCAGAGGTACAACCGCCTGTTAAAGCAGCGAAACGCGCTGCTCAAGGAGATAGTGAAGAACGAGTCGCTTCGCTCAACCCTGAATCTCTGGGACGAGCAGCTCACAACCCTCGGCGCAGAGATAGTCAGGCAGCGGCTCGACTTTACAAGGATGATCTCCGAGAAAGCGGCTGTCTTTCATAAGGGGATATCGCGCGGCAGCGAAACGCTGAGCCTGCGCTATGTATCGAGCTTCGGCGCTGAGGAGGGCGACTCAAGAGCAGCGCTTAAACAAAAGTTCCTCGAAAAATGTGCCGCGAATTATCAAAACGAAATCTTCACCGGTTCGACCGCCTCGGGCGCTCACCGCGACGATATAGAAATACTCATCAACGGCAAAAACTCACGCTTCTTTGCCTCTCAGGGTCAGCAGCGCAGCGCCGTGTTGTCCTTAAAGCTCGCCGAAGCGTCGGTTCTCCGCGAGAGAATGGGCGAGAACCCCGTTATTTTATTCGACGACGTGCTCTCGGAGCTTGATAACGACCGTCAGGATTATCTCTTAAACGAGCTGAAGGGCTGTCAGGTTTTCATCACCTGCTGTGAAAAATCCAACAAGGAACAGCTCAGCGAGGGCAAGGTCTTTTACGTAGAGGAAGGCAGGGTCGATGAACTGAGAGTTCAGAGTTGAGAGTTGAGATAGCAGTTATCAGCACCCGATTAAAAATCTTACGCTCTTAACTGCCAACTACCAACTAAAAACTACCAACTACCAACAAAAAAACTACCAACTAAAAACTGCCAACTACCAACTACCCAACTACCAACTACCAACTACCCAACTACCAACTACCCAACTACCCAACTACCAACTACCCAACTACCAACTAAAATGTACTTACATCTTGGAAACGACGTTGTAATCAAAACAGAAAATATAATCGCCGTATGCGACCTCGACGCCTGCACGGTTTCAAAAAAGACGAGGGATTTTCTCTCGCTCGCCCAAAAGCGCGGAGAGGTAATAAACGTGTCCTACGAGCTGCCAAAGTCGTTCGTGGTATGCGTTGAGCGCGGCGTCAGGAAGGTATATATCTCTCAGCTCTCGGTAAAGACCCTGAGCAGGAGAGAGCTGAAATTTCATTAAAACGGAGTAATCATATGAAGAAAAAGAAATGTCCATACTGCGGCAGAAGAGTGCCTTATTCCGTCGCTTTCAGCAGAAGAAGAAAAGCAGAATACGTCTGCAAAAACTGCGGCAGAGAGAGCCGCGTCGTGATAAAACGTTCGGTAATTCTTGCGTTTTTGATCTGTGCCATCATCTCGATCGCGATTTTCGTACTCTGGGTCTACCTCAAGCTCACCTACAATCCGCTGGGCATTGTGGCTATCGCGATTCCGCTTATTATTTTCACAATCATTTCTCCTAAGTTCGTCCGCTTTGAGGCGCTCAAAAAATACAAAAAGACGATGGAGGCAAAGAAGGCAGGCATAGCCTACTCCGACAACCTCTCCGTTTCCGAGATCGACAACGAGTTCAGCGGTCTTGACAGCGGCAGCAGGTTCAGCATCAACTCCGACATTTTCAACCAGATAAAAGCCGAGCGCACCACCGCAAAGGAGCAGGCTGAAAACAACGAGATCTCATCGACCTCAAACGAAATCGATAATTCCTACGTTCATGTTATAGACGACGTAAGCGAGCAGCATTCGGTAGACGAGGCTCCGCTCAAGAAGCTCCATTCCGAGGGCAGCCGCGTTAACCGCCACTACATCAGTCCTCCGGTTCAGGAAGAGCAGCCGATCCCCGTTTACGAGGAGGTCGAGGACGACGTGAAGGAATACAAGCCCGACGGCAACAAGTATTCCGCAAACAGAAGGTTTTAATGATGTTCAGACTTCCAACCTGTCCGCACTGCAAAACGGTATACGGCTACGGCGAGGTAAGAAGCGCGGTTTTCAAGAGGGAAAAGACCTGCTATCACTGCAAAAAGAATTTTTCCGTATCGAGAGCCGGCGTATGGATATTGCTGCTCATACTCGTCGCGGTCTGCACTGCGGCTGACATAATCGCGTTTAACGTACTTCCGCACACCACGGTGATAACGGTGTATATAATCAACAGCGTATTCGCTGTCGCGGCGTTTTTTATGCTGCCGTTTTTTATCAGATTCAGAACGAACAAAACGAACAAGAGGTAACTATGGATAACGAAGAAAAGCTTGAAAGAAACGAAGAAAATATCGAAATAACAAAGGTCGAGCAGGAATACGGCGCCGATGAGATTCAGGTGCTTGAGGGTCTTGAGGCGGTAAGAAAGCGTCCCGGAATGTACATCGGTTCAACGGGACCCCGCGGACTCCATCATCTTGTTTACGAGATCGTCGACAACTCTATCGACGAGGCTCTCGCCGGCTACTGCTCAAAGATCGACGTAGTTATCGAGCCGGGCGAGATCATCCGCGTTACCGACAACGGCCGAGGCATTCCCGTAGGCGTAAACAGCAAGACCGGTCTGCCTGCCGTTACCGTAGTATTCACCGTTCTCCACGCCGGCGGCAAGTTCGGCGGCGGCGGTTACAAGGTATCCGGCGGTCTGCACGGCGTAGGCGCGTCGGTTGTAAACGCTCTGTCCGAGTGGCTCGAGGTCAAGGTCTGCGACGGCGAGGACGTGTACTTCCAGCGTTACGAGCGCGGAAAGATAATGAACGACCTCAAGGTGATCGGCAAGTCCGACATTAAGGGAACCGAGGTTCGTTTCAAGGCAGACCCCGAGATTTTCAAGGAGACCACAGTCTACGAGTACGAGGTGCTTGAGCGCCGTCTGCGCGAACAGGCTTTCCTCAACGCAGGCGTGCATATCGAGCTTCGCGACGAGCGCGACCCGGATAATATTATCAAGAAAAATTTCGTCTACGAGGGAGGCATAAAGAGCTTTGTCACATATATCCACAAAAAGCGCTCCCTCGAGGTGATTCACCCCGACGTGATCTACTTCTCCTCAAAGAACGAGGAGGACACCGTGGCGGTCGAGATCGCCATGCAGTACAACGAAAGCTACAACGAGAACCTGCTGACCTTCGCGAACAACATCCACACCACCGACGGCGGTACTCACGAGGAGGGCTTCAAGCGTGCGCTCACCTACGTGATGAACGATTACGCGAGGAAGTTCGGCAAGCTCAAGGAAAACGATAAAAACCTCAGCGGCGAGGACGTCCGCGAGGGTCTGACCGCGATAATCAGCGTAAAGCTCAAGGAAGCGCAGTTTGAGGGTCAGACAAAGGCGAAGCTCGGCAACACCGAGGTGCGCACAATGGTAGACAAGCTCGTCCGCGACAAGCTGATGGTCTATCTCGAGGAGAACCCCGCCGTTTCAAAGGCAATATTTGAGAAGGCGCTCGCCTCCGCGAGAGCGCGCGAGGCTGCGAGAAAGGCGAGAGAGAGCGTCCGCAGAAAATCGGCTCTCGAGTCAGCGCAGCTTCCCGGAAAGCTCGCCGACTGTCAGTCTCGCGACAGCAGCGAAACCGAGATATTCATCGTCGAGGGCGACTCCGCAGGCGGTTCCGCAAAGGGCGGCCGCGACAGACGCATTCAGGCTATCCTGCCTCTCTGGGGCAAGATGCTCAACGTTGAGAAGGCGCGTATCGACAGGGTTTACGGCAACGACAAGCTCATGCCCGTAATCACCGCGCTCGGCACGGGTATCGGCGACGAGTTCGATCTCACGAAGCTCAGATACGACAAGGTCATCATCATGGCGGATGCCGACGTCGACGGTTCGCATATCCGCACCCTGCTTCTCACCTTCTTTTTCCGCTACATGAAGCCCCTTATCGAGGCAGGCCACGTTTATATCGCGCAGCCTCCGCTTTACAGGATAACAAAGGGCAAGGAACATAAATACGCGTACTCAGACCTCGAACGCGACCAGATCCTCGCGACTATAGAGGGAAAAACCGAGATCCAGCGCTACAAGGGTCTCGGTGAGATGGACAGCGAGCAGCTTTGGGAGACAACAATGAATCCCGATTCGCGCCTTATGCTCAGGGTAGAGCTGACAGACGCCGAGGCCGCCGACGAAACCTTTACCATTCTGATGGGCGACAAGGTAGAGCCGCGCCGCGAGTTCATAGAACAGAACGCAAAGTACGTTCAGAATCTGGACGTTTAAGAGAATAACGATTTGCAGTCAGGAGGGAAACCATGCATTCCAGAACATATATCACCGTAAGATACGCCGAAACCGACAGAATGGGCATTGCCCATCACGCCAATTTTCCGATCTGGTTCGAAATCGGCAGAACCGACTTTATACGCCTTTTCGACACCACCTACACCGAGATGGAGAAGTCAGGCATTATGACTCCCGTCCGCAATCTTTCGGCGCACTACATTCTGCCGGCGCAGTACGAGGATAAGCTGGTTATCCGCACCTGGTGCACCCACTTATCAGCCGCGAGAATCGAGTTCTCGTACACCGTAAAGCGAATCAATGCCGACGACACCCAGACGGAGCTTGCCTACGGAAGCACGGAGCACGGCTTTGTTGACGCAAAAACCTTCCGTCCCTGCAACTCCAAAAAGCGTATGCCTGAGCTTTACGAAAAGATGAATCAGAATATCAAGATTTTATAAGAGAGTTAAGAGTGAAGAGTTAAGAGAGGAACCGCCGCCGCGCAGACAGCGCGCATTAATCGGAAAAATCGGTTCCCGGCTGAATTGATATTATTTTCAGAGCACTCTCCGCTTACAAAATTCAACTCTCCACTCTCAACACTCCACTCTAAAAAGAGGTAAATTCATGAGTAACGAACAGCAGATGAATGAAAACCGAATAATCGACGTTGACCTGCAAAACGAGATGCGGCAGAGCTTTCTGGACTACTCCATGAGCGTCATTGTCGCGCGCGCGCTTCCGGATGTGCGCGACGGTCTCAAGCCGGTTCACCGCCGCATTCTTTACACCATGTTTGAGCGCGGTCTCGACCCCTCAAAGCCCTACCATAAGTGCGCGGACACCGTAGGTTCCGTGCTCGGCGCGTACCACCCTCACGGCGACGCTTCCGTTTACGACGCTATGGTAAGACTTGCGCAGGATTTCTCTATGCGCTATATGCTCGTTGACGGTCACGGCAACTTCGGTTCCGTCGACGGCGACCCGCCTGCTGCCTACCGTTACACCGAGGCGAGAATGAGCAAGATCTCAATGGAGATGCTCACCGATATCGACAAGGACACAGTAGACTTCATTCCGAACTACGACGACCGTCTCAAGGAGCCTGTTGTGCTTCCCAGCCGCTTCCCGAACCTGCTTGTCAACGGTTCAAGCGGTATCGCCGTTGGTATGGCTACCGAGATTCCGCCGCACAACCTCGGCGAGACCATCGACGCCGCCTGCGCCTATATCGAAAATCCCGACATAGAGCTTGCCGAGCTGATGGACTGCCTGCCCGGACCCGATTTTCCGACCGGCGGCATCATCATGGGCAGAAGCGGCATCCGCGCCGCCTACGCCACCGGCAAGGGCAAAATCACCGTCCGCGCGCGCACCGAGATCGTAGAGGCGAAGAACGGCAGATTTAAAATCATCGTTACGGAGCTGCCCTACAAGGTAAACAAGGCGCGCCTTATCGAGAACATCGCGAATCTCGTCAAGGACAAGCGCATTGAGGGCATTTCGAATATTGAGGACCACTCCGACCGCATCGGTATGCACATCGAGATCGATATCAAGCGCGACGCGTCTCCGCAGATCGTCCTCAACCAGCTGTTTTCATTCACTCAGCTACAGGTCACCTTCGGCGCGATCATGCTCGCAATCGTCGACGGTCAGCCGAAAATTCTCACTCTCAAGGATATGCTCAAGTGCTATATCGAATTTCAGGAGGACGTTATCCGCCGCAGAACGGAGTACGACCTCAAGAAGGCTCAGGACAGAATGCACATTCTCGAGGGCTTGAAGATAGCTATCGATTTTATTGACGAGGTAATCCGCATTATCCGCGCAAGCAAGGATCAGCCCTCCGCGAGAACCGCTTTGATGGAGCGCTTCGGTCTTGACGAGATACAGGCTCAGGCTATCGTCCAGATGCGTCTCGGACAGCTCACCAACATGGAGCGTCACAAGATTGAGGAGGAGATCGAAGGCCTGAAGGCTAAGATCGCCGACTTCCTCGAGATTCTCGCAAGCGAGACCCGTAAGCTCGAAATCGTCAAAGAGGAGCTTACCGCTATCCGCAACAAGTACGCCGATCCGCGCCGCACCGAGATCTGCGCGATCAACGGCGAGGTGGATATCGAGGATCTTATCCCTCAGGAGGAGTGCGTTCTCACGCTCACGCAGTTCGGTTACGTCAAGCGCCTTGCCGTTGATACCTACAAGATTCAGCGCAGAGGCGGCAGAGGCGTTTCGGGAATGTCGCGCCGCGAGGAGGACGTCGCCACCGAGATGTTCATCATCAATTCCCACGACTACGTTCTGTTCTTCACCGACAAGGGCAGGGTTTACCGTCTCAAGTGCTACGAGGTTCCCGAGGGAAGCCGTCAGTCGAAGGGTATAAATATAGCAAACCTGCTTCCGATTTCTCCCGAGGAGAAGGTCACCTCGATGATTCGCGTTCACGAGTTCGACGAGGACAAGTACCTCGTTATGGTAACGCGCAAGGGTATCATCAAGCGTATCGCGCTCAACGCCTACAACACCGCGCGCAAGGGCGGTCTTATCGCGCTCGAGCTTAACGAGGGCGACGAGCTTGTCTGGGTAAGAATGACCGACGGCAACGCAAACGTCATCGTAGCCACCCGTCTGGGCGCGGCTATCCGCTTCAACGAAAACGACGTCCGTCAGATGGGCAGACAGGCGAGAGGCGTTAAGGCGCTCACCCTCAAGGAGGGCGACGAGGTAGTGGGAATGAGCGTTGTTCGCGAGGGCGGTCTTGTTCTCACCGTCAGCGAAACAGGCTACGGCAGACTCTCGAGTCCCGAGGATTACCGCATTCAGAGCAGAGGCGGCAAGGGTCTGATCAACTACCACATCGAGCGTTACGGTAAGGTCGCCGCGATAAAGGTCGTTGATATCGACGACGATATCATCATCATCTCGCAGGACGGCATTATAATCCGTATTGCCGCCGATTCTATCCGCGTTTGCTCGCGTCCGTCAAAGGGCGTTACCGTCATGAAGATGGGCGAGGGAGACAAGATAGTCACCGTTGCACGCGCGCCGCACGTAGACGGAGCCGATGAGGAAACGGACGGTGAAGCTGAGGGAGAGGTTGAGGCAGAAGCAGAGGCTGTTGAAGCCGAAGCTGAAACCGCCGAATCCGCAGAAGAATCAAACGAATAAAAATTCAGGGCTGTAATCAACTACAGCCCTGTTATAGTATCAAGGAGTTATATGAAGAGAATAATATCATTGTTTCTCGCCGCAGCTTTGGCACTCAGTCTTGCGGCGTGCGGAGGATCGGGGATAGATATCAGTCAGCCCGAGAACCTCGCGACCTTTGACGAGCCTTCGTATATGCAGACCGAAGGCGGCGCTGTTGAGGACAGCTTCAACGTAAACGGCAGGAGGTTCAACCTCACTCTGTACGAATTCACCTCGAAGTACAACGCCGAAAAGCAGCTTCGCGGCGACAGCGATTTGCTGACTATGGACAACTGGAAGAAAAACGGTCAGGTCACCAAGGACAACAAGGGCGTTAAGATACAGTATTATTATTATTACGACGACGAAAATCTCAACCTCACCGCGACGGTTGAGGTCGACTGCGACAAGCTGGTAAACATCGGCTGCGGTACAACGGTTAGCCGCTTTACGGGCAAGGAGAACGGCAAGAACAACAGCGACGCAATTTTGCTCAAGGCCGCGCTTGCGGCTCAGGTGGTCTGCGGCTACGACAGCAGCTATCTGAACACATTGCAGGATATTTTTTACAAGACTACCACCGGAACCGAAACCTCGCTGTATTACGACGGCTTTGTCTTTGCGCTCAACACAAAGAACGAGAACGGCGACAAGGAAAAGGGTCTTATGCTTTTCAGGGTATTTCCGGTAACTGAGGAACACAGACAAGAGTGGAAGCTAAAGGATTATAAGGATATGTAAAAAAGGTGCCGTTTGGCACCTTTTTTGTTGGTCAGTGAAGTTTTTATACCAGCTCGCTTGAGTCAATGCGCTCGTATTGGTAGTTGTTGTAGGTCAGCTTGTCGCCGTCTACCGAATATTCGGCGCTGCCATTTGTTTCGTCGGGCATAAAGCATTTGGTGCTCACCTTGCCGTCCTCGGCGGAGTAGTTGTAGAAGGTGAAGCTCAGACCCTTCTGGGTTTCGTACATGATTCCCTGATCGTCAAAGTAGAGGAATCCGCCGCTGTCGTCCTTCCATGCGCCCACAAGTTCGCTGTCGATTTTCGCGTCAGCCTCGGGAAGCGGAATGCAGGAGAACGACATATATTTTTCAAGCTTTGTCTGCTTCTTTGTGTCGGCGTCGGTCAGGGTCAGGGTGTTGTTGTCGTCGGAAAACTCGTAGGTGTATTTGCCGTTGATTCCGAAAACCATCTGGGTTGCCATCTGATTGATGTCGGTGTTCAGCTCGTAGTTGCTGATGTAGCCCATGCTGCCCATCATCAGGTAGCAGGTGGAATCGCCGTCAAAAACGTAGGTGAAGCTCCGGTAGGTCTCGCCCTCGTCGCGCTCGGTTATGTGCCACGCGCCGGCAAATTCGTTTCCGTCGTAGTTGATCGCGTGCAGGTCGGTGAGATTGACATCGCGCGCGGTTTTGATATCGGACGCCGCTTCGTCATGAGTGGCATCGGTCTCGGCGGCGGTGGTCTGAACCTCGGATGATGAGGATTCTCCGTTCGAACAAGCCGCAAGCGATACTGCCGCTGCGCAGGCGAGTGAGAGTGTGAGTATGCGCATTAGTCTTTTCATATTGATTACCTCGCAAAATTGATATGTCTATTCTAAACCTTATTGAATGAATTGTCAACCGAGAGCGCGTCAGCGTTTGATAAAGAGCTTTTTGGAGAGCTTTGATTTTTCGAGAAAAACGCTCAGAGGCAGACCGAGAACAAACAGCACCGCAAGCTCGCCGATAGCGACGAAGCCGCCCGAAAAGAGAAAGCCGGTGAGAGTGAAGCCTCCGTCGGTGAAAAAGAAAGCAATCTCGAAGCCGACGATCAGACCGTTAAAGAGCGCCGGCATAAGACAGGCGAAAACGGGCAGAGAAAAAAGTCTTGCGTTGCGCAGCAGGTACATCGTAACAGCCGCGAGCAGGCTTGCAACAGAGCCGAAAATCATGTCGAGAGGACCGAGCACGGCGAACGACGAGAGGTTAGCGAGCACGCAGCCGAGGGTCAGACCCGGAACAGCCGCCGGAGTAAACAGCGCCAAAACGGTAAGAGCCTCGCTTGCACGGAACTTGATCGCGGCAGAGGTCGACTCGGGAAAGAGCGTTGCCTGGAGTATGGTAAGAACGGCGTAAAGCGCGGCGATTATTGACGTTTGAGTAAGAAAATAAACGGATTTGTTTTTCAAGCGTATTCCTCATTTATTATTCCTAACTATATCACAAAAAATTGCGAAATTCAATTGACGAAATGGCAAAAATAGGATAAAATTATAATGTATAGCTATGTATCAAAAAAGGTGATTGTGTGTGAATCCTAAGGTGAGAAGGGCTGTAATCATAGCCGCCTTATGCGTATTTGTAATAACGGTATTTTTAATATTTCTGAATACCGCCGGAGTTCCGATAACCAATATCCGATACGTTTTCAGTCAGAAGCCTGAGCTTCCCAACCGCGATTTGGGAGAGAAAAAAATTACTGCCGACAGGGAGTCCGTCGTCATGACCCGAGGCTACGACGCGCTAGAGGACGATCTTAAGGAAGTCTACGAAACCGTCGGCGAGTATATCAACAAGACCGGCTCCGAGATGTTTTGGATTAACTGCAGCCATGAGGATTTCATCAGAGTGCACAGGGCGTATCTTACCGACCATCCCGAGGTTTTTTGGCTGACGACCGACGGCGCCGGTTATCGCTACGGCGAGTACGACGGAGGAGTCAGTATCGAATACAGGTTCAGCTTTGACGGAGATTATCTCGATGAGATGAAAGAGGAGCTTTCGAAACGCGTCGAAAAAATCATGTCGGACGCACCCGGGGAAGCCTCTGACTACGAGCTGGAGCTTTACTTCAACGAGTATCTGACCAAAACCGTCAGCTACGACGAGGAAAAGTCGTCTCCCATGAGGGGCAATCCCTACGGCGCGCTGATTTACGGCAGAGTCGTCTGCGCCGGGTACTCAACGGCGTTTCAGCTGCTGTGCAACCGTGCCGGAATTGAGTGCAGCTCGGTTTACGGCTACATTACAAACACCGACGGCGAGGGCAACAACGCCGAAAAGAACGATCTGCATCAGTGGAACTGCGTAAAAATCGAGGGCGACTGGTATTATACCGACGTGACGTGGAATGATAACAGCAACGGCACCTCGGCGCACGCGTACTTCAATATCACCGCCGACGAGATCAAAAGGACGCGCAGCTTCAACCCGTTTTACGAGGACGACCCCGAATGGAACGATACATACTTCAATTATTTTGCTCCGGAGTGCGACTCCAAGGAGTATAACTACTATCAAAAGACAGGCGCCGAGATCACCGACCTTGAGGACGATACCGAGATACTTGCGGTGATAATGGACGCGGCAAAGCAGAAGAAGCCGACCGTAGACCTGCGCGTCAGCGACAGTCTTGATTATGAGAGCACTGTGGAATCGGTTGCGAAGATCTACGCGTTCCGCTGGATAGAGGGCGTAAATTACTACAACGGCAACGACCCGTCGGTGATTCCGCCCACCCAGTTATTTTACTACAAAAAGACACACTGTATTGTTTTGAATTTGGATTACAGATAACCTTATGAAAAAATTTCTGACTGCCGCACTTGCGGCGAGCCTTACGATACTTCTGACCGCCTGCGACGCCGTCGGAGTTATCAACAGCCTTATTGTGGACGAAACCGCCAACGACCCGAAGGTCGAAAGCGCCGCCGAGGAGCATAAAAAGGAGATCTCAGGCTACGGCTACAACGCTCTCAAAACCGACGAGGAACGCAGGGTATATTCTATTCTCGACGTGAGCCTCAGCGAAGGCGGCAATCCGCATTTCGTTATCAACAACGACGGCACTATCGATAATATGGGCAATATCCTCGAGATGTACAAGTCAGACCACCCCGAGGTGTTCTGGATTGACGACAACTACGGCTACGAGTACACCACATTCGCCACCTACACCGAGGTCAACGTGCTTTTGTCGATGAAAGACTCCGAGCTTAACGAGGCAAAGCAAAAGCTCGATGAAGCCGTCAATAAAATCGTAGCCGATATGCCCGAAAATCTCACCGACTATCAGAAGGAGCTTTATATAAACGACACCCTGCTCGACTGCTGCGAGTACGACAGCGAATCCGCAAACGACGGCAAGACCCGCGGCAACGAGCAAAACGCCTACGGCGCACTTGTCGACGGAAAAGCGGTCTGCGAGGGTTATACGCGCGCGTTTCAGCTGCTTTGCAGCAAGGTCGGGATTGAGTGCATTCCGATAAACGGAACCTGCGAGAGCGATTCGTCGATGAACGGCAACCACATCTGGAACGCGGTCAGGCTCGGCGGCGAATGGTACTACGTCGACTCAACGTGGAACGACTATCAGCCCGAGGACTCCGAGTACATGCTGACCGATATCGAGCGGCATTTGTATTTCAATGTCACCACGGAAAAAATCACTCAGGATCATACGATCAGTCCTCTTTACGGCGATGAAAGCGAGGTAGATTACTACAACGCCTATGTGCCCGAATGCACCGCCGAGACCTACAACTACTTCAACTACAGCGTGCCGCTGCTCAGCGACCTCGACGACTGCTCCGATTTTCTCGAGCATATGGCTGACGCGGCTGCAAAGGGCAAGGATACCTTTGAATTCCGCATCGACGATTCTCTCGATTACGACGGCACCGTCGACAGCATCGTTGAAAGCTACGCGATCGAATGGATAGACTACTGCAACTCCGTTAACGACGACGACCACCAGCTGGGCGACGGCTGCATGGTATATTTTTACAAGGAACTGAATGTTTCGGCGTTAAGTCTGGAATATATTTAGGGAACCTCCAAAATTCCCTCAGATCAAACAGAAAGGAAAGGTTAAATGAAGTATGATATCAGAAAGCTCAGGCTGATTTCCAACGAGAAGATTGCCGACGGCATATATGATATGCGTCTTGAGTACGGCGACGGCGAAATCCCCGTTGCCTGCGGACAGTTTGCTCACGTATATGTGCCCGGCAAAAGTCTGCGCCGTCCGATTTCGGTCTGCGACGCGCGCGGCGGAGAGCTTCGTCTTGTTTATCAGGTAAAGGGCGAAGGTACAAAAATAATGTCGCAGATGAAGGCTGAGGAAACGGTCGACGTTCTCGCGCCTCTCGGCAACGGCTTCAATATCGAAAAGGGCAGGCGATACGCTCTTATCGGCGGCGGAATCGGCGTTCCTCCAATGCTTTATACAGCGGCAAAGTGCGAGAATCCTCTTGTTATCACGGGCTTCCGCAACGAATCGCTTGTGATTTTGCAGGACGATTTTGTCAAGGCAGGAGCCGAGCTGCTGCTTTGCACCGACGACGGCACCGCCGGCAAAAAGGGCTTTGTCACCGATCTTATCCGCGAGAATATCGGCAGGGTCGACGAGGTCTGCGCCTGCGGACCCACTCCCATGCTGAAGGCGATCGCTCAGGTTTGCCGCGAGTTCGGCAAGCCGTGTCAGATATCCCTTGAGGAACGCATGGCGTGCGGAATCGGAGCCTGTCTTGTCTGCGCGGTAAAGGTGCGCAAAAACGGCGAAGAGATCATGCAGCACGTCTGCAAAAACGGTCCCGTATTCAACGCAGAGGAGGTAGTATTTTAATGGCTGATTTATCGGTAAAGGTCGCAGGCGTTAGCTTCAACAATCCGCTTATCGCCGCTTCGGGAACCTTCGGCTTCGGCAGAGAGTACGGCGAGTTCTATCCTCTCAGCAAGCTCGGCGGAATCTCGTGCAAGGGAATCACCCTCAAGCGCCGCGACGGCAATCCGCCGCCCAGAATCGCCGAGACTCCCTCGGGCATTCTCAACGCGGTAGGACTCCAGAACCCCGGCGTTGACGTTTTCATTCAGGACGATCTGCCTTGGCTCAAGCAGCAGGGCACCGTCGTTATCGCCAACATTGCCGGAAATACCGTCGAGGAATACTGTATGATGGCTGAAAAGCTCAGCGAGACCGATACGGACATGATCGAGCTTAACATCTCCTGTCCCAACGTAAAGAGCGGCGGTGTGCAGTTCGGCACAAGCTGCGAGTCGGTAGGCAACATCACAAAGGAGGTTCGCGCGCACTGCAAAAAGCCTCTCATTGTAAAGCTCAGCCCGAACGTGACCGACATCGCTTCGATCGCACAGGCTGCCGAGGCGGAGGGAGCAGACGCGGTTTCGATGATAAACACCCTCACGGGCATGAAAATCGACATCAACACCCGCCGTCCGATCATACATAACAACACGGGCGGTCTCAGCGGCGCGGCAGTATTTCCCGTCGCGGTCAGAATGGTGTGGCAGGTGAGCAACGCGATAAAGATCCCGATCATCGGCATGGGCGGCATCACAACATGGGAGGACGCCGTAGAAATGCTCATCGCCGGCGCAACGGCGCTGCAGATCGGCACGGTTCTGTTCTCAGACCCGTACGCGCCGATAAAAATCGCCGAGGGAGTGAACAAGTTCCTCGACGATAACAATATCTCAAGTGTAACGGAGCTGACGGGCACCGTCAGACCGTGGTGATTTCTTATTCTTTTTATATCATTCTAATCCGCCGTTTGTCAGCGTAGGCGGCGGTACACAACAAATGCAAGGAGTAAACGGCAAAATGAACTATCAGTATGATGTTGTGAATTATGATAAAAATATTCCCGCAACAATCATGTATCTAAATCTATCGTCAGATACCAGAAAAACCGAGCTGCAGTGGCACCGCGAGCCTGAGATAGTCTATGTTATCGAGGGAAAAAGCGAGTGCAGCCGCAACGGTGAATTCAAAATCGTAGAGGAGTGCGATTTTATTCTATTCAACAGCGAGGACGTTCACCTCGTCAGACCGGTCGCCGGTACAAGCTGCCGGCTGCTGTGCGTAAACTTTTCCTTTGAATATATCAGAATGTTCTGCAAAACTATCGACAGCGTGTTTTTTGACATAGGCGAGAACCACGATGTGCACCGCCGCATCGCCGCCCTGCTCAAAAAGATGTCGGAGGTCGATACAAACGGCGACTATTCCTCGCTGTTGCAGATTTCATACATAAATAAGATATACTACCTGCTGCTCAACCACTGCATGTGCTTCCGGCGCACGGCGGATTCGGTTGCGCTGCCGAAGCGCGATTTTTCGTACGCAAAAACAGCCATCGCGTATATTAATGAAAACTTCCGCCGCGAAATACCCCTCGGCGAGATCTCGGCGGTCGTCAACCTCTCGCCCTCGTATTTTTCGAAGTATTTCAAGAACGTCACCCAAGTGAGCTTTTCGGAGTATCTCGCAAATCTGAGGCTCGAAAACGCGATAAACGACATGATCACCGGCAACTCCACCGTTTCGACAGCGGCTATGGAAAACGGCTTTGCCAACGTGAAATCGTTCATCACCCAGTGCAAAAAAATCTACAACTGCACGCCTGCTCAGTACAAAAAACGCATAGCGGCGCGCACATGATAAAACGGCTCATGACCCCTCCTTTTCGGGAGGGGTTTTGCTGTTTTTGAGATTCTTGCAAATTGACCAAGTTTTTGCAGGAAACTTGAGCGTTAACCACCGTAAAAATAATTCTAAAATGAAATAATAAGTAATTTCGTTGTAAGAGTTGCACAAAATCAAAACACTGTTTTAGTTTGACATTACCAAAGAACGGCGTTATAATGCGTCACGTTACAGAAATGTAACCTGCAAATCGATTAAAATTGATGTCAAAGGAGTGTTTTGAAATGACTCATAACAGTTCCAAACCCAATAAATTAATGGCGGCGTGCGCGGTAGGCATGGCGGCAGTGGTAGGCTTCGGTTCAATCTTCGCCGTAGCTGCTGCGGCTTCAACTCCCGACGAAAGCATTTCCGCCGAAAGCACCGAGCCCACCGATAAAACCGTCTACGACTTCCTCAGCAGAGAGGGCGACTTCCATGTTCTCTCGGCGTTCGAGGTCACCGTTGTTAAGGACGGCGAGCAGGTGAAGCTCCTCTCAAACGGCGGCAAGGTCTCCGATATTCTTGAGCAGGCAGGCGTGACCGTTGATGAAAACCAGATTTCCTATCCCGCGGCGGACAGCGAGATCACCGGCGACTGCGAGATCCGCGTTCTCGACGCGACTCCCGTTTCGATCACAGCCGACGGCGAGACAAACGAGGTTCTGCTTCCCGACGGCACCGTTGAAGAGGCTCTCAAACTCGGCAGCGTCAAGCTCGGCAAGGACGATATCCTCGACGTAAAGCGCACCGAGCCGATCAGCAAGGTCGATTCGATCACGATCAAGCGCGTTACATATAAGGACGAGACCGTATCGGAGTCGATTCCCTTCGACAAGGTCAAGGAGAACTCCGACGAGATAGACCTCGGCGAGACCGAGATCAAGACCGAGGGCGTTGACGGCGAAAAGGCTGTAGTAAAGCGCGTCAAGTACATCGACGGCGAACGCGACAGCAGCGAAACGATCGCCGAGAAGGTTGTAAAGAAGCCCGTTGACGAGGTAACTCTCGTCGGCACAAAGGGTGCGGCTTCCGCGGACGGCGCAGGCAGCTTCACCGACGAAAACGGCGTTGAGGTTTCTTATAAATATAAGCTGACAGGCTCCGGCACAGCTTACACCGCTGCTTCGGGTGCGCTGACAGCTACCGGCACTCCGGTTTACGAGGGCGGCGTTGCGGTCAACCCCAACCTCATTCCCTACGGTTCAAAGCTCTACATCGAGTCCACCGACGGCAGCCGCGTTTACGGCTACGCAAAGGCTATCGATACCGGCGGCGCTCTTATGGACGGCTCAGCGGTCGTAGACCTGTTCTACTTCTCGCTTGACGCCTGCTACAGCTGGGGCAGACGCGACGTTAACGTCTACGTCATCGAATAAATTCGTGTGTTTTAAGAAAATGATTGATTTCTCAGGAGTTTTCATGTATAATAGGTGGTGTATTGCAAACATCACCTATTTTCTTTTGTAAAGGATTGATATCAATGAAAAAGATTTTCGCGGCGCTTGCGGCGGCAATTATGATTTCCGTATTAACCACAGGCTGCTTCGGTATGGGTCAGAAGACGGCTGTCGCTACCGGCGACGAGGCGCTCAGTCAGGAAGCCGCAGATTATGGGGATAGCTTCGAGGGTCTGAGCAACTATCTCGCTTCGTTCGGCTATATCAACCCGGTTTCGGATAACGAGAACGTCACCTTCGTTTCTATGGACTACGAGCTTGTCGGCGCTGACAAGGGAAGAAAGTATACAGAGCAGACCAAGAAAAAGGCGACGATCGAAATATATGAGTTCAATCTCAAAAGCACCAACGCTACTGCCGACGAGGTTCTCAAGAGCGTAAAGGACGGAGGCAAGTTCGCGATCTACGATCTGCCCGAGGTAAATCACGTATATCTTTCAAACAACGGCAAGTATATGATGATCTACACTGACAAGTCTATCAACGAGGATAATACCGAAAGCGACGAGTATAAGCTCCGCGATGAGATACTCACAAAGTTCAGGGAATTCCACGAATAATTTTTCTGATACAAATTTAGGGTCGGTTGATGAAAACCGACCTTTTTGTTTTGATAAGTACTTTTTTATACTAATAGTTTAAACAAATAAAGTATAAAAGCGCGGCACAACATGTTGTGGCTGTATTAACGGAGATTGTCAAAATAGCGCAAATGGGAAAGAAATTCAAAAAAAATTGAAAAATTTTCAAAAAACCCCTTGACTTTTTCGGAATATAGGCGTATAATGGCAATGTTCGGTTGAGAGAAACGACTCACGGCAATGTGAAATATCACTAAAGCAGTATTCGATTTCTTGTTGATATCGAACAAATAGGACCTTGAAAATTGAACAACGAAAAGTAAGAAAAACCCGTAATGTTCTTTGAGTAATTACTCAAGAAATTACAGTGAGTACACACTAAAAAGTAC
>CACXAO010000012.1 GCA_902765625.1 uncultured Ruminococcus sp.
ATGACAAATTTATACTTTTTTCATTCGTAAGCCCGCTATTCGATACTTCAAAATTTCTTTTGTGCAGGTATACAAATTTTTATCGTTCTGAATAGTTACCACAAACTTATTATACCACAACAGGCACATAACCGTCTATGCTTTCGGTTATGTGCCTGTCTGTTTTTTGGGGTGTTTTTTCACAGCCCCTTAAAGTCAGGAATTATTCTCCTATCATTTCCTTTGCGGAATTGCCGTAAACCAGGATTGCCTTTTCAACGTCTATCAACTGCGATATTTCTTCGCTGGGGTTCGCGGTATGCATACGATAAGCAACCTCGGACTCAACGCTGAACCTTGTTGTGTTGCTGATCGGGTTATTGTTGCTGTCAAGAACGGTGAAATAAACCAAATCATTCATCTGATGAGCGTTCATTGCAGAATAAGAAACGTAATACTTGTTGTTCTTGGTAAGAAAATGATCTGAGGTAATTATCTCCTCATTTATTAATTTGTCTTTTACACCTTCATTATGGCTGTACTGCGATACCTTTACCTTAATTCCATCGAGATTATCAGTATTATTAGTATTGAAGTAATAATTCATAGAAATAACAGTGCCAAATTCAAGGTTAACTCCTTCGTATGTAACCAGAGGTTTTTCAAACACCTGGAAATCACGATCACCTTCTACGATACCATTATAATAGTCGGTCGCGGTAAGATTTTCGATCTTTGCGTTCTCATCGGCTACTACACCGCTGATATCGGGCACATTGACCAAGCCTGCATTAATAGGCGAATCCGCATGATAACCCTTGTAAATCTGCGCGGCTGAACCGTAATTCAAAAGGTCAACATAAATCGGATACCAGCTGACAGCGTCATGTCCAAATCCGCCGTAGATGTATGAGGAAACTCCTTTTTGCGCGGTATTGTAGTGAATGATGCCGTTTTTGTTTGCATAAACCGTAACCGTATACGTGTCCTGCATTCTCTGCGGGTTTACGCCCTTGTATACAAACGCGTAATAATCCGTTTCGCCTTTTGTAACTTCTTCGCCGTAAATGGTCTTATTCACATCCAGCTCGGGATCTTCGCTGTCGGTATATACAACAGTAATATAAGGGTCGGTCATTCCCGTAAGAGAATCCTTTTTCACATAGAATGTCATGGTGAGATTTAACGACAGGGTTAACGATGAGAGTATTCTGATATTTTCGTCGGGAACAGCCGGAATATATTTCTCGTTAAACGTACCTGCATATGCCGCGGTATAGCTGTCGTCTGTAACAAAGGGGACAGCGGGATTGTTATTGCTGTCTTTAATAAGATTGCTGCCCTTAACGAGGAATACGGGTTCGCTCGACTTAGGAGAATCCTTATGACGGAAGCCCATAACCACAAGGTCGAGATGTACGGTTGTTTCTCCTGCCTTCAAAGCGTTGAAGGTTACCGAAATAAACGCTTTTCTCTCGTTTTCTTTGGTATTATAACCGTACTGAGCGTTGGTGCAGTTGCCCTTGATAGCGCCTGTTACAGTATTGTCTTTATAAGAATCGGGATTTGTATTAACGGTTACACCGTCGGTTACGCCGCTTTCAGCTAAGGCGCTCCTGATAATAAGGCTTTTCCTGCCGAATTTGTTGACTCCGTTCTCGTCGTTGTATTTAAGAAATTCTCTTTCATATATCAAAACAAACTGCGCGTCAAGCATATCGTAATCCGGAGTGTTGAACCAATAAGTAACCGTAACCGTACCTTCGCTCAAGCTGACTTCTGAGCTGGAATCATGAAACAGCTCGGGTACATTTGAAGTAACGTTAACCGTCAACTTATCATCCTCGACCGCCGAAGCGCTGACTGCGAACAGCGATACTGACGAAAACGCCAGAATCACGCATAATAATACGGATATTATTTTTTTCATAAGCGTGTCACCTCTCATAATAGATAATATTATTATACATTGTTTTCGGCGCAGAAGTCAAGTAAATATAAATAATATTTTTAATAACTTTTTCTCAAATTTGTTTTTGTTTATACATATTGCTGTTCCGAACAAAAAACAGAGCGGCAATCGCTTACCGCTCTGTAACAACCAGTTTTATTTTATTCGGAAAACATTGCGGTCGAAAGGTATCTCTCGCCGGTATCGGGAAGAAGCGCAACTATCACCTTTCCCTTGTTTTCGGGACGCTTTGCAAGCTGAGTCGCCGCCCAGACAGCTGCGCCTGACGAAATACCTACGAGCAGACCCTCGCCCTTTGCAAGAGTTCTGCCTGCCGCGAACGCGTCCTCGTTCTCCACGGCGATGATCTCGTCGTAAATTTCTGTATTGAGAGTGTCGGGAACAAAGCCTGCGCCGATGCCCTGAATCTTATGAGGACCTGCGGTGCCCTTTGAAAGCACGGGTGAGCCTGCCGGTTCAACGGCTACAACCTTAACGTCGGGATTCTTTGACTTGAGATATGTTCCGACGCCGGTGAGCGTGCCGCCTGTGCCTACGCCCGCAACAAAAATATCGACCTTGCCGTCCGTATCCTCCCAAATCTCGGGACCCGTTGTACGGATGTGCGCCTGCGGGTTAGCGGGATTGACGAACTGTCCCGGAATAAAGCTTCCCTCGGTTTCGGCAGCGAGCTGATTTGCCTTTTCAATCGCGCCCTTCATGCCCTTTGCGCCCTCGGTAAGAACAATCTCTGCGCCGTAAGCCTTGAGCAGATTGCGGCGTTCCACGCTCATGGTCTCGGGCATTGTGAGGATGACGCGGTATCCCCTCGCCGCAGCTACAGCCGCAAGTCCGATACCTGTGTTGCCGCTGGTAGGCTCGATGATGACCGCACCCTTCTTCAGCGCGCCGGTCGCCTCCGCCTCGTCAATCATCGCGCGTGCGATTCTGTCCTTTACGCTGCCTGCGGGATTGAAATACTCAAGCTTCGCGTAAACCTCCGCCTCAATGCCGTTATTCTCAATATAATTGGAAAGTCTGAGAAGCGGTGTGCCGCCGATCAAGTCTGTGATATGCTGATATACTTTCATATTAATTCGCTCCTTGTTGGAATTATTATAAAACCTACGTGTTTTATAGGCTTTATTATATCACTAATTTAACTGTTTGTCAATGGTTTTTATTTACTTTTTTAACAAACTGTTGTAAAATAGTATCAGAACTGAAAAAGGACTGATTTTATGATTATTCTCGCCTCAGCCTCTCCGCGCAGGCAGGAGCTTCTCAAGCTCATTTCGGAGGACTTCAAAATTATTCCGGCAGATATCGACGAAAGCGTTGACAAGAATCTGCCTCTCGACGGCGTACCCGAATACCTCGCCGACAAAAAGGCGGCTCACATTAGCGCGCTGTATCCCGACGACATTGTAATCGGCTGCGACACGGGCGTTTTCATCGACAACCGAATGCTCGGAAAGCCTCACAGCGGCATGGCGGCGTACGAAATGCTGCGTCTGCTCTCGGGCAGGACGCACCGCGTTATTACGGGCTGCGCAATTTACAAGAACGGCAAAAAGACAAGCTTCTCCTCCGTTACCGAGGTTGAATTCTATCCGCTTTCAAACGACGAAATAACGGCTTACGTCGCCACGGGAGAGCCTGCCGACAAAGCAGGAGCCTACGGTATACAGGGAAAAGGCTCGCTGCTTATCAAAAGCATTCGCGGCGACTACTTTAACGTTGTCGGACTTCCCGTAGCAAGGCTGAGCAGAGCTTTAAAGGATATTCAAAACGAAAAATAAATATTCGCTGCAAAAAGGGCTGACGCGCGTAAACACGTCAGCCCTGAGCTTTATCTCAACATTTTTGCAGCCTCCTGCGGCTTTAACACCTTGCCTGCCGAAACGACCTTTTCGTTGACGACGAGCACCGGCATCGACATTGCGCCGTACTGCATGACCTTTTCCATATTGGTGATGTACTCAACCTCTATCCCGAGTCCGAGGTCGGCGACCGCTTTCTTGGTATTCTCGTACATCTGATGGCAGGATTTGCAGCCTGCGCCGAGAACCTTTACGCTCGTTACCTCGCCGAGCACAACATCGTACTTGCTTCCGGCGGAGCCTGACGAACAGCAGCACGGCTTCTCTTCTTCCTTTTTGCGATTAAAAAATGACATGGTTTTACCTCCGTTACAAAGATTTATACAAGCAAAAATTGCAGGGCGTTGAACGCGTAGCCCACGATTATGATACCCAGCGTACATATTGCGATAAAAATGCCGAGCAGCTTTGTCTTTACAGCCTTTTTCAGCATAATCATCGACGGCAGCGAAAGAGTGGTGACCGCCATCATGAACGACAAGACGACTCCGAGCAGCGCACCTTTGCCGAGAATCGCCTCGGCAATCGGTATTGTGCCGAAGATATCGGCGTACATCGGAACGCCGCACACCGTCGCGATCATCACACCGAACGGGTTACTGCCGCCGAGCGCCGTGATTACCCATTCCTCGGGAATCCAGTTGTGAATGACCGCACCGATTCCAACGCCTATGAGCACATACGGAAAGACCTTCTTTGCGGTTGAGAGCACCTCTCCCCAAGCGTATTTGAGCCTGTCTGAAAAATGCAGCTCCTCCTGCGGAATATCGATCGCCTTCGCGCTGCGGATGTACTCCTGAACCTGATTTTCAAGGTGAAGCTTTTCAATCAGCGTACCGCCTGCAACGGCGATCACCAAGCCGAGAATCACATAGACGACGGCGACCTTCCACCCGAAAATGCTCATAAGCAGAACCAAGCTGCCGAGGTCGACCATAGGCGAAGAGATCAGAAACGAAAACGTTACTCCGAGCGGCAGACCGGCGCTTGTGAACCCGATAAACAGCGGTATCGACGAGCATGAGCAAAACGGGGTTACCGTACCCAGAAGCGCGGCGATTATCCTCGCACCCAAGCCGTTGAACCTGCCCAGCAGCCTTTTGCTTCTCTCGGGCGGAAAATAGCTCTGAATATACGAGATTATCAAAATCAGCACGCCGAGCAGCAGCATAATTTTGATGGTGTCGTAAAGAAAAAACAGCACGCTTCCGCCGATTTTGCTCTCAATATCAAGTCCGCAAAGCGAGAGCAGGCTGCCGATAAGCCGCTCAAGCCACGCCATACCCAATATTTCATTTTGAATAAAGCTTCCCATAATACCTCCAAATATAGATAAATCGAAATTTGTCTATTTATCGTTCTTAAATAAAGCCGCGTCAGCGCACGGCTTCAACAGCACGAATCATTGCTGTCGATCTTAACCTTTGTTAATTCCGAAAGCAGCTCCAGCGCGGTTTTGGCACCCTCGCGTGAAATCGAATAATGCATCCACTTGCCCTCCTTGCGTCCGACAACCAAGCCGGAATCGCAGAGAACCTTCATATGGTGCGACATGGTTGGCTGAGTGACATCGATTTCCTCGTTGAGGCGGCATGCGCATTTCTCGCCGTTCTGAAGCAGCTTAATAATCTTTATGCGGTTTTCATCACAAAGAGCTTTGAACATCTCGGCTGTTTTTTTCTCGCTCAATTCCATTATACTCACCACATTGAAAAATGTCTATATATTTATTATATCAATATTTATCGGCTTGTCAAGACAAAATTTTTACCGGAACAAAGAAAAGCCGCCAAACAAGATATCATTATGCTTGGCGGCGTGTTTCCGGTTATCGGTTCAGAACAGATTTGCTTTGAGAGTTACTCCCACTCGCTTAATTCATTTTAACGCTAAACATATTAGTTTAGTCTTTCTTCTTTTGATACCATTATTACCGCTATTCTGACTAATATTTTTGACTTCAAATAATAACAGTATCAAAACAGTATCAACGGTAACGCTGTCATTATAGTACAAATAATCTTTTAAATCAACACTTTAAAGCGATAAATTGCAGTTAAATATATCTACTAATTCGTATCAAAAAAGTGTCACGCTTTTAGGCTTAATAAGGTACTGTTTATGCGCCCTTTGGAAAGCAAAATCTGTTAGGAAAAATTTTTGATAAACAGAAATGGTTCATTGTGGCTTTTCATTTATTACAGGTAGCCCTATATCTAATAGTGCATTAGTTAATACATTTATAAAAATCAGTTCGCCATTAACAGAAACCATTGTATATCTAGCACTGTTTCCAAATTCACTCTGTACTATTATTAGTTTCATAGCATTAATAGCATCAATTATTGCAGTAGTATTGACATACAAAAATTTGTCTGAAATGAGGAAACAACTGAACGAACAGCAAAAACAATACTTTGAACAAAATAGAGGGAATCTTGTTTTTTATATTAAAAAAGCTCAGTTGGTATTACCCACGATTTGATAATAAAGAATTTTGGTAATTCTCCTGCAAAACTCTTATCGCTCAGTATTAATCCAGATTTAGATTGGACGAAAGCAGGACAGTCAGATATTGAAGAATTTAATATTACAAAACTCAATAATATTTTTCTTGCGCCTAACCAACATATAGGTACAATATTTGATTTTTCAGACTTCGAAGAAAAAGAATTAGAAGTTCAAATTTGCTACACTACTTGCGATAAGGAGTATATTGAGAAATACAGAATCGACATTAACTATTTAGATAAAGTGTTAACTCTTGAACCTAAAATCGAAAATGAACTATCTGCATTAAAGAATATCAATAAATCAATAGTTTCTCTTTCTGAACAATTTATATAAAAAGGAAAAAGCCCTTAGCTGCATTTGCACACAGCTAAGGGCTTTTATTATATAGATTTTTACAGTCGCATACCAAAGAACAATTACTCCTTTACTCCACAACCACCTGAGATACAGAATAATTGCGGTAATAGCGACTGTTATCAAATTGTTATCAAAAGCAACGCAAAAGGCTCGTAACCCCGCATAAATACTGGGTTTTCGGCGTTTTATTCACGTTCTCAACCTCGGATGTAATACGCGCGGTGATGTGCTGCAGTAGCTCGAAGGGTACGTTTTCTACGGTTGCGGTCATCGCGTCCTTTGTGTTGACGGCGCGGATGATCACGGGATACGCAAATGTGCGCTTGCCGTCCTTAACGCCTACCGACTTGAAATCGGGCACTGCGGTGAAATACTGCCAAACCTTTCCCTCAAGGCCGTTCTTTGCAAATTCCTCGCGGAGAATCGCGTCGGACTCCCTTACCGCCTCAAGTCTGTCGCGGGTGATCGCGCCGAGACAGCGAACGCCAAGTCCGGGACCCGGGAACGGCTGACGGTAAACCATGTTGTCCGGCAGTCCAAGCGCCTTGCCGACTACTCTTACCTCGTCCTTGAACAAAAGCTTTAACGGCTCTACCAGCTCAAACTGCAGATCCTCGGGAAGGCCGCCTACGTTGTGATGCGCCTTTACTCCGTCGCTCTCGAGAATGTCGGGATAAATCGTGCCCTGCGCCAAAAACTCGATACCGTCGAGCTTACGCGCTTCTTCCTCGAACACGCGGATGAACTCAGCGCCTATGATTTTTCTCTTCTTCTCAGGCTCGGCTACTCCGGCGAGCTTGTCGAGGAAGCGGTCGACAGCGTCGACATAGACGAGGTTTGCGTTCATCTGGTTGCGGAACACCTCGACAACCTGCTCGGGTTCTCCCTTTCTGAGCAGACCGTGGTTTACGTGGACGCAGACGAGCTGCTGTCCGACTGCCTTGATCAAAAGCGCCGCTACTACTGAGCTGTCTACGCCGCCCGAGAGCGCGAGAAGCACCCTTTTGTCGCCGATCTGCGCGCGAAGCTCGGCAAGCTGCTCGTCAATAAAAGCCTGAGCAAGCTCGGGTGTGGTTATTCTTTCCATTGTTTCGGGTCTTACGTTTCCTTGCATATCTTACCTCCTGAATATCTTTTATTCGATTATATCACATTCGCGGCGGCTTGAAAAGACCTTTTCGGCATTTCACTTGGCAATTATTCATCAAATAACCCTAACAATTTATGTTGAAATTTGGGTAATTTTCGTGTAGAATATGTTTACAGATTAGTATGCCCGCAAGGAGGTGAGGAAATGTTTCATTGGCTCAGCGATTACAACTACGATTTTGCGCTGGCGGCAATTCCGGTTCAGCTTCTTCTGATCCTGTTTTACAGCTTCCGCCGCAACCTGCCTATCCGTCAAAGTCACTGCTTTTTGCTGGTCATGATTTCGAACATCGTTATGACGCTGGCGGATATTGTGTCCTGCGAGATGAACGAGGTCTGGACGAGCTTTCCGCTGTGGTTTATGTACGTGATTAACATCCTCTATTTCCTCCCGTTCATAATAAGAGGCTGGGCTTTGTTCGCCTATGCCTCCGAGGTCAGCCGGGCGTTTCACCGGCTCGGACGGTGGTACCAGATCGTCACGAGCATTCCGGCGCTGGCTGCGGTTCTCTTTACGCTCTCTACCCCTTGGACGGCGGCGATTTTTACGATCGACCCCGCAACAGGCTACCACAACTGTCAGCTTTATCAGTCGATTTATGTCAGCACATATTTCTACATCGGCGCGTCGTATCTGTCGATTTTCGTTGGCTGGCAGCGGCTCAGCAAGCGTTACCGCGTAGGTCTGCTCAGCTGCAACACGGTGCTGCTGCTCGGCATTATTTTCCGCAAGCTGTTCATCAACACGCTGGTTACAAGCTACTTCAGCATTATTGTAATTTTGATTATTTACCTTTCGGCGGAGAATCCCGACCTGTATTACGACCGCCGGATCGGACTGTTCAACAAATACGCCTTCGCGCTGATTTGCGACGACTATCTGGAAAAGGACCTTCCCGTAAACGCTATTCTTGTAAACGCGCACGACTTTGATACCGCAAAGCACCTCTACAGCGCGACGCAGATCCGCGCACAGCTTACCGCTGTCGGCAAACGCATTGCGAGCGTTGCGCCGCGGTCGTGTATTTTCTACTTGGGCGGAGGCAGCTACATTGTGCTCAGCCGGGAAAACACCGATACTCCCGAGCTTACCGCGCGAAAATGGAAACGGCAGTTTGAACGGCAGCTCAAGCTCAGCGACGAATCGATTCCGATGACGTTCACCGTAATGCTGATTCCTTACTGCATTTTGAAAAAAGAGATCGTCCATATTGAGGATCTGCTGCACTTTGCGGCAGGCAGAAGCCACCACGAAAACCAGCGCGGCAATTACGCCATTACCGACGAGATCCTTATGAAGCTGCAGCACGAAAAGGATATTGAGGCAGCGCTCAAAAAAGCCCTCGAATCTCACAAAGTCGAGGTTTTCTTCCAGCCGATCTACTCCACAGGCGCAGACCGCGTTGTCGGAGCCGAGGCTCTTGCGCGTTTGCAGGATGAAACTCTCGGATAGATTTCTCCGAATGAATTTATCCGCGTTGCCGAACGCAACGGAGATATCACGGAGCTCGGCAGGCAGATTTTTGACCGCGTTTGCCAGTTTATTTGCAGCGAACGGGTGGAAAAGCAGGGAATTGAGTTTATCAATGTGAACCTCTCTCCTGCCCAGTGCCTTGACCACGACCTCGCTTCGGATTTATCGGGGATCGCGTTCAGGTACGACGTACCGATGAGTATGTTTGACTTTGAAATAACCGAAAGCTTTATCGACGACCATCAGGCGATCGTCAATCAGATGACCCGCCTGCAGGCAAGCGGCGCGGAGCTTTCGCTTGACGACTTCGGCACGGGCACCTCAAACATCGCGCAGCTTCTCAAGCTTCCTATCCACGTTGTAAAGCTCGATATGTCGGTTGTCCACTCGTACTTCAGGGGAGAATCAAAGCTGCTTCCCGATCTT
Organism: uncultured Ruminococcus sp.; assembly: GCA_902765625.1. Lineage (GTDB taxonomy): Bacteria > Bacillota > Clostridia > Oscillospirales > Acutalibacteraceae > Ruminococcoides. The sequence continues at coordinate 9,734 of CACXAO010000012.1, forward strand.
ATTCATATGTTCAGGAACTCCGATATGAAGATAGTTGTCGAGGGCGTTGAGACCGCTGAGATGAAAACGCGGCTCGCCGAAATGGGCTGCGACTACGAACAGGGCTTCTTCTTCTCAAAGCCCGTTCCGCCAAAAGCCTTTCTCGCGTATCTTAAAGCAACACAGTAAACAGCGCAGGCTCAGAAATGAGTCTGCGTTTTCTATTTAAAAGGAAAAGGCGGCCGATAAACGACCGTCTTTTCTAATAAGTATATCAGTCAAGAAGAAGATGATGGCAGTTTTAATCGAAGTTCTTCATCGCGTCGATACCGGTTTCGCCGGTTCTTACCTTGACAACGTCCTCGACATCGTAAACGAAAATCTTACCGTCGCCGATGTGTCCGGTGTAAAGAGTCTTTTTAGCGGTTTCGATAACGACGGAAACAGGTATGGTGCATACCACGATATCAACCTGAACCTTGGGCAGGAGGTTAGCCTCGATCTGTACGCCGCGGTAGTATTCGGGCTTACCCTTCTGTACGCCGCAGCCGAGTACGTGAGAAACGGTCATGCCGGTGATGCCGATGCTCATCATAGCGTTCTTGAGAGGCTCAAGACGGGCTTCCTTGCAGACGATTTCAACCTTTGTGATCTTGGGTGTGCCGTCGTCGAAGGTGGGCATCTTCTTAACCGCAACAGCCTCTGCAACGGGAACGTCGCCGCTGACAACAACGGGAGCCGAACCCTCGTCGATATAATCGGGAAGCATTGAGAAGCCTGCGTAAGCTGAAGGCATACCGTGCTCGGTAGCGTCCAGACCGGTGATTTCTTCCTCGCGGGTGACGCGGAGACCGAAGATCTTTTTGATGACGAAGAATACGATGGTGATGGTCACTGCAGTCCATGCCGCAACGGAAGCGAAGCCGATAAACTGCAAGCCCAAAAGCTCGAAGCCGCCGCCGTAGAACAGACCGACAAGCTTCTGACCGGAAGCGTTTGCAATAGCGTATCCGGGAGCCGAATCGGTCGCGAAAAGACCAACAGAGAGAGTACCCCAGATACCGTTCATCATGTGAACCGCAACAGCGCCGACAGGGTCGTCGATGTGGAGCTTGTAGTCGAGGAGCCATACGCCGAATACAACGAGCAGACCGGCTACAAGACCGATTACGATAGCGCCGAAGGCGTCGGTAACGTCGCAGGGAGCGGTGATCGCGACCAGACCCGCGAGAGAAGCGTTAAGACACATGCTGACGTCGGGCTTGCCGTACTTGATCCATGTGAAGATCATGCAGGTTACGGTTGCGATAGCGGGCGCGATGGTTGTTGTGAGGAATACGGAGCCGAGCTGCTCAACAGATGTTGCGGCAGCGCCGTTGAAGCCGTACCAGCCGAGCCAGAGGATGAATACGCCGAGCGCGCCGAGAGCGATGTTGTGACCCGGGAAAGCGCCGACCTTGACAACCTTGCCGTTTTTGTCTCTCTTGAATTTACCGATACGCGCGCCGAGGATCTTTGCGCCGATAAGAGCGGAGATACCGCCGACCATGTGGATTGCGCAGGAGCCTGCGAAATCGTGGAATCCAATCTGGCTGAGCCAGCCGCCGCCCCAGATCCAGTGAGCCTCGATCGGGTAGATGACCGCTGAGATAACGCCCGAATATACGCAGTAGGAAAGGAACTTGGTGCGTTCCGCCATTGCGCCGGAAACGATCGTCGCGGTGGTGGCGCAGAATACGAGGTTGAATACAAAGCTTGAGAAATTGAAGTTTGCGTAGGATGTAAAGAGGTCAAATCCGGGCTTGCCGATGATTCCGACCAGATCCTCGCCCATCAGCAGACCGAAGCCGATAAGAATGAAGGTTACGGTGCCGATACAGAAGTCCATGAGGTTCTTCATAATAATGTTGCCGGTGTTTTTGGCTCTGGTGAAGCCTGCCTCGACCATTGCGAAGCCTGCCTGCATCCAGAATACCAGCGCGGCTCCGATCAGGAACCACACGGCAAAAAGCTGTTCATTTGTCAGTTGGGTGACGAATTCTCTGATTGATTCATCCACCTTGATCACTCCTTAAAATAAAAATTACATATATACAAACCTGCCGGTGTTGGCGGGATTATAGTAATCAGCATATTTATTCATTTTAGCTTTTTACGACAAACGGCGCGTTTCCCCTGGAGGAAAAACGCGCCGTTGCGTAAGATATGAAAGAATATGGGATAAGCATTTATTCTACGGTGACTGATTTAGCCAGATTTCTCGGCTTGTCAACGTCGTTGCCCTTATTGACCGAGGTATAATACGCGAGCAGCTGCATGGGAACCGTCGCGATCATCGGCATGAGCATTTCGCTGATGCGCGGCACACGGATAAGATAATCCGCAGCCTCGCGGTCGATATCGGCTTGTTTGTCACAAATGACTATGGTCATAGCGCCGCGCGCCTTGACCTCTTTAATATTGGAAACCGTCTTTTCGAGCAGAGTGTTCTGCGTTGCGACGGCTATAACGGGCATTCCGTCGGTGATCAGCGAAATGGTTCCGTGCTTCAGCTCGCCTGCAGCGTAGCTCTCGGAGTGGATATACGAGATCTCCTTGAGCTTGAGCGAGCCTTCCATCGAGAGCGCGTAGTCAAGTCCGCGTCCGATGTACAAAAGACTGTCCGCCGTAATCAGCTTTGTCGAGATATACTGGCAAACGTCCAGAGTCTTTTGAATGGTCTGCTCGATCAGATCGGGCATTTCGACAAGCTGAGCGGTTAGGCTTCTGCACTTTTCCACGGTGATTCTGCCTCTTGCGAACGCCATTTCAAACGCCAGCAGATACATAACGGCAAGCTGAACCATGTACGCCTTTGTGGACGCAACGGCGATCTCGGGACCGGCGTGGGTATAAATTACCATGTCCGCCTCTCTGGCTATTGAGCTGCCCTTGACGTTGACGACGGCGAGCGTCTTTGCTCCCATCTCCTTTGCAAGGCTCAGCACCGCCTTTGAATCCGCCGTTTCGCCCGACTGACTGATAATGATTACCAGATCGTCCTTGCCGAGCAGAGGGTCGCGGTAACGGAACTCGCTGGCAATGTCTACCGTAACGGAAACGCGCGCCAGCTTTTCGATCACGTACTTACCGACCATTCCGGCGTGCATCGCCGTTCCGCAGGCGACAATGAAGATATTGTTGACGTCTCTGAGGGTTTCGGGCGTGATGCCGCATTCCGAAAGATCAGGCAAGCCGTTATCGATTCGGGGAGTAACGGTTGTTTTAACCGCGGTGGGCTGTTCATGTATCTCCTTGATCATGAAGTGAGGGTAGCCGCCCTTCTCGGCGCTGTCCTCGTCCCAGTCGGCGGTGTGCAGTTCTTTTTCGATCATTCTGCCGTGCAGACTGCAAAAATGAACCGAACCGTTCTTGAGCACCGCGATCTCACCGTACTCCAAAAGGTAGTAATCCTTAGTATACTTAATAATAGCGGGAACGTCGGAGGCTACAAATACCTCGCCTGTGCCCTGACCGACAATCAGAGGGCTTTCGCAGCGAACCGCGTATACGGTGTCGGGACGGTCGGCGAATACGATGCCGAGCGCGAACGAACCGCGAAGCTCATGGAGCACCTTGCGGATGCAGCGAATGGGATTGCCGTCGTAATAGAAGTCGAGCAGCTGAGCTACGACCTCGGTGTCTGTGTCAGAGAGAAACTCCGTGCGCTCGTTGTCGATCAAAAACTGCTTGAGCTGCTTATAGTTCTCGATAATGCCGTTGTGCACGATGGTCACGCGTCTGCCCGAATGAGGGTGAGAGTTTACGTCCGACGGCTCTCCGTGAGTCGCCCAGCGCGTGTGACCGATACCGGCGTGTCCCTTTGGCTTGCCTTCCTTCTCCATTTTGTCTACAAGATCGGAAAGCCTTCCCTTTGTTTTGGCTACGGAAATTTTTCCGTTCTCAAAAACGGCGATACCGGCTGAGTCATAGCCTCTGTATTCGAGCTTTGTAAGCGCCGATACCAAAACATCCGTACAGTCGCGGGGACCGACATATCCAACAATTCCGCACATAAATAAGTTACCTCCGTATAATTATAAATTAGTATAGTATATTATATACTAATTTTTTATCATAGTCAAACGCCGAAAAGCATTTCGCCGTATGAAGGATACGGCCAGATTTTTGCGGAGGTCTCTGTTTCCATTGAATCGCCTACCGCGCGAAGCTCTTCCATCTTTGTAAATACCTTCTCGCGGAAGTAGGTTGCTGCGGCAAGCACGTCGCCGCTGTTCTTATCGGCTTCGGCTACCGCGCTTTCAAGCTCTGCGGTCTTGCCGGCGAACGCCTCGAGCTGCTCTGAAAGACTTTCGAGCAGGCTTTCCTCGGCTGCGGTCGAGATGCTTGAGGAAACGCTCTTCTTGAGCGAAACGGTTTCGGCAAGCTCCTTTACGAAGGTGATAACCGCGGGCGTGATGCTCTTCTTTGCCATTTCGAGCATTGTGAGAGCCTCGATGTTGAGCTGCTTTGCGTAGTGCTCAAGCTCGATCTCGTAACGGGCGCGGATCTCGGCTTCGGATACAATTCCGTTTCTGACAAAGAGGTCGATGTTCTTCTGATCTATATAGTGAGCCATCGCCTCGGGAAGCGACTTGTAGTTGCACAAACCGCGCTTTGCGGCTTCCTCGACCCACTCGTCGGTGTAGTTGTCACCGTTGAAAATAATTCTCCGGTGAGCGGTGAAGGTGTCCTTAACGAGCGCCCTTACAGCCGCCTCAACATCCTCGGCGTCCTTGAGAACGTCGTAGAACTGACTCAGCTCCTCGGCAACCATTGTGTTGAGCATGTAGTTCGGGCAGGCGATGTTCAGCGATGAACCGAGCGCTCTGAACTCAAACTTATTGCCGGTGAACGCGAACGGCGAGGTGCGGTTGCGGTCGGAGGTATCCTTGCGGAAGTCGGGAAGCACGTCTACGCCGGTTTCCATCTTAGCCTTTGCGTGGCTGCGGTACTCCTTGCCCTCGATAACGCTTTCAACGAGAGCGCCGAGGTCGTCGCCGAGATACATCGAAATGATAGCCGGCGGAGCCTCGTTAGCGCCGAGTCTGTGGTCGTTGCCTGCGGAAGCTACGGTGATACGGAGCAGATCCTGATACTCGTCAACCGCCTTTACGATAGCTGCGAGGAAGAGCTGGAACTGCAGGTTATCCTCGGGATTCTTGCCGGGATCGAGAAGATTCTCGCCGGTGTTGGTTGAAATCGACCAGTTGTTGTGCTTGCCAGAGCCGTTAACGCCCGCGAAGGGCTTCTCGTGGAGCAGACATACAAGGCCGTGTCGCTCGGCAACCTTCTTCATGATCTCCATGCAAAGCTCGTTGTGGTCGGTGGCGATGTTGGAGGTCGAGAAAATCGGAGCAAGCTCATGCTGTGAGGGAGCAACCTCGTTGTGCTTTGTCTTTGCGAGAACGCCGAGCTTCCACAGCTCCTCGTCAAGCTCCTTCATATAAGCCGCCACTCTGGTCTTGATCGAACCGAAGTAGTGGTCTGCAAGCTCCTGACCCTTGGGCGCCTTTGCGCCGAACAGCGTTCTGCCGGTGTAGATGAGGTCGGGGCGCTGATCGTACATCTTCTTGTCGATCAGGAAGTACTCCTGCTCGGGACCGACGGTTGTGGTAACGCGCGTTACGTTCTCCTTGCCGAGAAGCTGCAGCACCTTGACCGCCTCGCTGCTCAGGCGCTCCATCGAACGGAGCAGAGGAGTTTTCTTATCGAGAACCTCGCCTGTGTAGGAACAGAACGCGGTGGGAATGTAAAGAGTTGTGTCGCGGATAAACGCGGGAGAGGTGGGGTCCCATGTTGTGTAGCCTCTCGCCTCAAAGGTCGCGCGGATACCGCCGCTCGGGAACGAGGACGCGTCAGGCTCGCCCTTGATAAGCTCCTTGCCGGAGAATTCCATAATGACCTGGTCGCCGTCGGGACAAATAAAGCTGTCGTGCTTTTCCGCGGTAACGCCGGTCATCGGCTGGAACCAGTGGGTGTAGTGGGTGCAGCCCATTTCAACCGCCCAGTCCTTCATGGCGTTGGCAACTACGTTTGCTACGCTCAGGTCGAGCGGCTCGCCGTTCTGGACTGTTCTCTTGAGCGCTTTATAGGTCGACTTCGGCAGGCGCTCCTGCATTTTTTTGTCGTTGAAAACCATACTTCCGAACATTTCGGGTACTTTTGACATTAAAATCGTCTCCTTGCGTTTCGTTAACAAAGCAAAAAGGGTGCCGAGAGCATCTGCCCTCAGCACCCTTGCCGTGTCATTGCTGCCAGTATACACCCATTTTGAGGGTTTGTCAAGGGGTATTGCAATAATTTTTTCAAAACTTGCAGATTTCTTCAAAAACTCCTCGTTTTCTCCCTATTATCGCCGTTAATTTTGCATAAACAGTTATTTTTCTTGCAATTTTCTATTGACAACTCAAGAATAACGGTTATATAATAGTGCACGTAAAGATTCCGACGAAAGGAAGAAGGCAAATGAGTCAGAAAGTAAACCGACCATTGGAAAACACCCTCTATTCCCCGCGTTTTGAGCACGACAACTGCGGTATCGGCGCGGTGGTAAACATCAACGGCATCAAGTCGCACGCGACTGTAGCGAACGCGCTCACCATTGTTGAAACACTTGAGCACCGTGCCGGCAAGGACGCCGACGGCAAAACAGGCGACGGCGTAGGCATTCTGGTGCAGATTTCGCATAAATTCTTTAAAAAGGCTGCAAAGGCAATCGGCGTTGAGCTTAAAGGCGAACGCGATTACGCTGTGGGAATGTTCTTCTTTCCGCAGAACGAGCTTATGCGCAGTCAGTCCAAAAAGCTCTTCGAAATTATCGCGCGCAAGGAAGGTCTTACCGTCCTCGGCTGGCGCCGCGTTCCCGCAGACACCAAGGTCATCGGTCAGCGCGCGCTCGACTGCATGCCCTATATTGAGCAGTGCTTTATTCAGCGTCCCTCGGGCGTAAAGAAGGGTCTCGACTTTGACCGCAGACTCTACGTTGCGCGCAGAGTGTTTGAACAGAGCAACGAGGATACATACGTTGTGTCGCTCTCAAGCCGCACCATTGTTTATAAGGGAATGTTCCTTGTCGGCGATCTGCGCCGCTTCTTCCTCGACTTGCAGGACGAGGACTTTGAATCAGCCATCGCTATGGTTCATTCGCGCTTCTCGACCAACACCAATCCAAGCTGGCAGAGAGCGCATCCCAACCGCATGATCGTCCACAACGGCGAGATCAATACCATCCGCGGCAACGCCGACAAGATGCTCGCGCGTGAGGAAACCATGCAGAGCGAGCACCTCAAGGGCGATCTCGACAAGGTCATGCCCGTTGTAAACACCGAGGGCAGCGACTCCGCTATGCTCGACAACACGCTTGAGTTCCTCGTGATGAGCGGCATGGACTTACCCCTCGCCGTTATGACCACAATTCCCGAACCGTGGGACAACAACCGCGCAATGAATCAGAAAAAGCGCGATTTCTATCAGTATTACGCGACGATGATGGAGCCGTGGGACGGTCCCGCCGCGATTCTGTTTACCGACGGCGACGTTATGGGCGCGGTGCTTGACCGCAACGGTTTAAGACCCTCGCGCTACTACATCACCGACGAGGGCAACCTGATTCTTTCGTCCGAGGTCGGCGCGCTTCCCGTTCCCGCAGAAAACGTTATCACAAAGGAACGTCTGCGCCCCGGCAAAATGCTTCTCGTCGACACCGTAAAGGGCAGACTGATCGACGACGACGAGATCAAGCAGACCTACGCCTCAAAGCAGCCCTACGGCGAATGGCTCGATTCAAACCTCGTTGAGCTTCGCGACCTGAAAATCCCGAACGAGAAGGTAGAGAGGCACCACCGCGAGGAGCGCAGAAAGCTCCAAAAGGCGTTCGGCTACACCTACGAGGACGTGATGAACTCTATCCTGCCGATGGCTAAGAACGGCAGTGAGCCTATCTCCGCGATGGGTACCGACAAGCCGATCGCGGCGCTCTCTAACGAGCCGCAGCCGCTGTTCAACTACTTCAAGCAGCTCTTCGCGCAGGTAACAAATCCGCCGATCGACGCAATCCGCGAGGAGATCGTCACCTCAACCACCGTTTACATCGGTTCGGCAGGCAATATTCTGGAGGAAAAGCCCTCTAACTGCAAGGTGCTCAAGGTTCACAACCCGATTTTATCCTCCACCGATATCCTCAAGCTCAAAAATATGAAGATCAGCGGCTTCAAGGTAGCCGTTATCCCGATTCTCTACTACAAAAACACCCGTCTTGACAAGGCGATAAAGAGGCTGTTCCTCGCGGCTGACAGAGCGTACAACGAGGGTGCGAACATCCTTATCCTCTCAGACAGAGGCGTTGACGAGAACCACCTCGCTATACCCTCTCTGCTCGCTGTTTCGGCGCTTCACCAGCACCTTGTAGACACAAAACGCAGAACCTCGCTCTCACTCGTTCTCGAGAGCGGCGAACCGCGTGAGGTGCATCATTTCGCTACCCTCCTCGGCTACGGCGTTACCGCCATCAACCCCTATATGGCTGAGGAAACGATCCACGAGCTGATTCACGACGATCTGCTCGACAAGGACTTCTATGCGGCGGTAAGCGACTACAACAACGCGATCCTCCACGGCATCGTAAAAATCGCGTCCAAAATGGGTATCTCGACGATCCAGTCCTACCTCGGCTCGCGCATTTTTGAGGCTGTCGGCATCAGCAGCGACGTTATCGAAAAGTACTTCGCAGGCACCGTCAGCAGAGTCGGCGGCATAACCATCAAGGACATCGAAAGAAACACAGACAGACTGCACACCGCAGCCTTTGACCCGCTCGACCTCGGAGTTTCAAACGAGCTTGAGTCGCGCGGCAGCCATAAATTCCGCAGCGGACGCGAGGAACACCTCTACAATCCGCGCACCATCCACACCCTCCAGCAGGCGACAAGAAACGGCGATTACGCGCTCTACAAGCTCTATTCGCAGCTTATCAACGAGGAGATGGATCCCATTTGCCTGAGAGGTCTGCTCGACTTCAACTACCCCGAAAACCCCGTTCCGATCGACGAGGTAGAGAGCGTTGAATCGATCGTCAGACGCTTCAAGACGGGCGCTATGTCATACGGCTCAATCTCGCAGGAGGCTCACGAGGCGCTTGCACTCGCCATGAACTCGCTGCACGGCAAGTCGAACTCCGGCGAGGGCGGCGAAAGTCCCGAAAGACTGCTCACAAAGGGCACAAAGGAGAACCGCTGCTCGGCGATCAAGCAGGTAGCCTCCGGCCGCTTCGGCGTAACGAGCGAATACCTGACCTCTGCCGACGAAATCCAGATCAAGATGGCTCAGGGCGCAAAGCCCGGCGAGGGCGGTCACCTGCCCGGCAAGAAGGTTTATCCGTGGATCGCAAAGACAAGACACTCCACTCCCGGCGTATCGCTTATTTCTCCGCCGCCTCACCACGATATTTACTCGATCGAGGACTTGGCGCAGCTCATCTATGACCTCAAAAACGCCAACAAGGCAGCACGAATCTCCGTCAAGCTCGTTTCGGAATGCGGCGTAGGCACGGTTGCGGCAGGCGTTGCAAAGGCAGGCGCAGGCGTAATTCTTATTTCGGGTCACGACGGCGGTACGGGCGCTGCTCCCGGAAGCTCCATTTACAACGCGGGTCTGCCGTGGGAGCTTGGTCTTGCGGAAGCGCACCAGACCCTCGTTATGAACAACCTGCGCAACAAGGTCGTGATTGAAACCGACGGCAAGCTGATGACCGGCCGCGACGTTGCGGTTGCCGCCATGCTCGGCGCAGAGGAATTCGGCTTTGCCACAGCTCCGCTCGTTACCCTCGGCTGCGCCATGATGCGCGTCTGCAACCTCGACACCTGCCCATTCGGCGTAGCTACCCAGAATCCCGAGCTTCGCAAGAGATTTACGGGCAAGCCGGAATACGTTATCAACTTCATGCGCTTTGTCGCCGAGGAGCTGAGAGAATACATGGCGCGTCTCGGCGTTCGCACCCTCGACGAGCTTGTCGGCAGAACCGACCTGCTCCGCCGCAAGGATAACCTCTCTGACAGAGAAAAGCAGATCGACCTCAGCAGACTGCTCAGCCGTGATTTCAGCGAGCCTGTCAGGTACAACGCAAAGAACCTCTACAACTTTGAATTTGAAAAGACCGTGGACGAGAACGTCCTGCTCAAGAAGTTCAAAAAGCCGCTTCAAAGCGGTAACGGCGGACAGCTTGAGATGGATATCAAGAACACCGACCGTTCTCTCGGCACCGCGTTCGGCTCCGAGATCACAAAGAAATTCGGTTCCTCCCTTCCCGACGACAGCTTCACCGTAAACTGTCACGGCTCGGGCGGTCAGAGCTTCGGCGCGTTCATCCCCAAGGGTCTTACCCTCAAAATCGAGGGCGACAGCAACGACTACTTCGGCAAGGGTCTCTCGGGCGGCAAGCTGATTGTCTTTCCTCCCAAAGGCTCCAAGTTTGAGGCGAGCGAGAACATCATCATCGGCAACGTAGCTCTTTACGGCGCGACAAGCGGCTCTGCGTTCATCAACGGCGTGGCAGGCGAACGCTTCTGCGTGCGCAACTCAGGCGCGACCGCCGTTGTCGAGGGCGTAGGCGACCATGGCTGCGAATACATGACCGGCGGCACCGTTGTCGTTCTCGGCAGAACCGGAAATAACTTCGCCGCAGGTATGTCGGGCGGCGTGGCGTATGTCCTCGACGAGCACCACCACCTCTACAAGCGTCTCAACAAGGAGCTTGTTGAGTGCACCGAGGTAAGCGAGCACGAGGCATACTCGGTAGTGAAAGCCCTTATCGAGGAACACGTAGCCGCTACGGGTTCAGCCAAGGGTCAGAAGATCCTCGGAGACTTCAAGCACTACCTGCCGCTTTTCAAAAAGATCATACCGCACGATTACAAGAAAATCACCACCGAGATCGCGGCGCTTGAGCAGAACGGCGCAACACCCGACCAGGCGCGCATCGAGGCGTTTTACAACATCATCAACGACAGATAAGGAGGAGCGAGATGGGAAAGCCAACAGGATTTATGGAATATCAGCGTGAGGAAGCCCCAGCCTTCTCCGTTTACGAACGAATCAAGAACTTTAACGAATTTCACGAGCCGCTCAGCCGTGAGGAACAGCAAAAGCAGGGCGCGCGCTGCATGGAGTGCGGCGTACCGTTCTGTCAGTCGGGCATGACGCTCGGCGGCATGATCTCGGGCTGTCCGCTCAACAACCTGATTCCCGAATGGAACGATCTTGTGTTCCGCGGCGCGTGGGCGCAGGCGTACCACCGCCTGAAAATCACCAACAACTTCCCCGAATTCACCTCACGCGTTTGTCCTGCGCTGTGCGAAAAGGCGTGCACCTGCGGAGCAAACGGAGATGCGGTGACCGTCCGCAACAACGAATTCGCGATTGTCGAGACCGCTTACTCAAACGGCTGGGCTAAGGCGGATCCGCCCAAAACGCGCACAGGCAAAAAAATCGCCGTTGTCGGTTCGGGTCCCTCGGGTCTCGCGGCTGCCGACCAGCTCAACAAGCGCGGCCACAGCGTTACCGTGTTTGAGAGAAGCGACCGTATCGGCGGTCTGCTGATGTACGGAATCCCCAACATGAAGCTCGAGAAAACTATCATCGAGCGCCGCGTTGATATCATGCGCGAGGAGGGCATCGATTTCCGCACAGGCGTAAACGTCGGCAAGGATATTTCTTATGAAGAACTAAAAAACGATTTCGACCGCGTTATTCTCGCCTGCGGAGCCTCAAATCCGCGCGATATAAAGGCTGAGGGCAGAGATGCAAACGGAATCTACTTCGCGGTTGATTTCCTCAAATCGACCACAAAGGCGCTGCTCGACAACGGTCTGACCGAGGGCTACATCAGTGCAAAGGACAAGAACGTCCTCGTCATCGGCGGCGGCGACACGGGCAACGACTGCGTGGGCACCTGCGTACGTCACGGCGCAAAGAGCATTCTGCAGCTCGAAATGATGCCTAAGCTGCCCGATGAGCGCGCAGAAAACAATCCGTGGCCTGAGTGGCCGCGCGTGTGCAAGACCGACTACGGTCAGGAGGAAGCCGCCGCGGTATTCGGCAAGGATCCGAGAGAATATCAGACGACCGTTAAGGAGTTCATCAAGGACAACAACGGCGACCTCAAGGCGGTTGTCCTCGTCAGGCTCGAGGCGGTAAAAGACAGCAAAACCGGCAGACTGAACATGAAACCGATTGAAGGCAGCGATTACGTCGTAGACTGCGAGCTTGCGCTGATCGCGGCAGGCTTCCTCGGCAGCGAGAGCTATGTTACCGACAGCTTCAGCGTTGCGCTTGACGGCAGAACTAACGTTGCCGGTCAGAACGGAACCCACCGCACCAGCGTTGAGAACGTGTTCACCGCAGGCGATATGCACAGCGGTCAGTCGCTCGTCGTACGCGCCATCCGCGACGGCAGAGACTGCGCTAAGGAAGTTGACGAGAGCCTGATGGGCTACACGAATCTTTAAGGAGGCAGCGGCATGACAAAATATATCTTTGTAACGGGCGGCGTAGTATCCGGTCTCGGCAAAGGCATTACCGCCGCGTCACTCGGCAGACTCCTCAAAGCGCGCGGTCTCAAGGTCGCGGCGCAGAAGCTCGACCCTTACATCAACGTTGACCCCGGAACCATGAGTCCTTACCAGCACGGCGAGGTCTACGTTACCGAGGACGGCGCAGAAACCGACCTCGACCTCGGTCACTATGAGCGCTTTATCGACGAGGATCTAAACAAATACTCCAACCTTACCACCGGCAAGGTTTATTCAAACGTTATTTCAAAGGAACGCCGCGGCGAATACCTCGGAAAGACCGTTCAGGTCATTCCGCATATCACCGACGAAATCAAGCGTTTTATCTACTCCGTCGGCAAAAAGACCGACGCGGACGTTGTTATCACCGAAATCGGCGGCACCATCGGCGACATCGAGAGCCAGCCGTTTCTGGAGGCTATCCGTCAGGTCGGTCACGAGATCGGCAAGGAAAACCGCCTGTATATCCACGTCACCCTCGTTCCCTACCTCAAGGCTTCTGGCGAGCATAAGTCGAAGCCCACTCAGCACAGCGTCAAGGAGCTTCAGGGCTTGGGTATCGCTCCCGACGTGATCATTCTGCGCGCCGACGAACCGATCACCGACGCAGGTATTTTTGAAAAAATCGCGGGCTTCTGCAACGTGCGCCGCGACTGCGTAATCGAAAACCTCACTCTCCCCGTTCTATACGAGGCTCCGCTCATGCTCGAAAAGGCGAATCTTTCGGACATCGTCTGCCGCGAGCTGAATATCAAATGCGGCAAGCCCGACCTCTCTGACTGGGAGCACATGATCGAACGCATCAAAAACCGCGAACGCGTTGTTAAAATCGGACTTGTCGGAAAGTACGTTGAGCTGCACGACGCTTACCTCAGCGTTGCCGAGGCTCTTCACCACGCAGGATATTATCAGAACGCGAAGGTCGACATTGAGTGGCTCGATTCCGAGAATATTACAGAGGAGAACGCCGGCGAAAAGCTGAGCGGTCTCGACGGAATCATCATTCCCGGCGGCTTTGGCAAGCGCGGCATCGAGGGAATGGTTCTCAGCGCAAAATACGCGCGCGAAAACGAAGTTCCGTACTTCGGAATCTGTCTCGGAATGCAGATCGCGGTTATTGAATTTGCGAGGAACGTCGCAGGTATCGCCAATGCGAACTCAGGCGAATTTGACCGCTCGGTTCCCGACGTTATCGACTTTATGCCCGGTCAGAACGACGAGATCGACAAGGGCGGCACGCTGAGACTCGGCGCGTACCCCTGCGTAATCAGCGAAAACACGACCATGCTCCGCGCATACGGCAAGACCGAAATCAGCGAACGCCACCGCCACCGCTATGAGTTCAACAACGAATACCGCGAGCAGCTTGCGCAGGCTGGACTTACGCTTTCGGGACTCTCGCCCGACGGCAGGCTCGTCGAGACAGTTGAGCTGAGCGACCGCGATTTTTACGTAGGAGTTCAGTATCATCCGGAGTTCAAGTCGCGCCCGAATAATCCTCATCCGCTGTTTTCGGCGTTCATCGGGGCGGCAATCAAGCAAAAATACAATCAATAAAATGCAAACGGACGGAGAATACCTCTTCGTCCGAAATTTTTTTAAAATATTTTAAAAACCTGCCGATATTGTCATACTCTTGTTATACTCGGTCTGCTATACTTATGTCACAGTCAGAGAACAAACACGGAAATCAAAAACAAAAGGAGTGTACAATATGTTAAAACTTTTACTTATCGCAGTAACAGCAGCAACCGCGGCAACCGCTGCCGCAGCAGCAAAGGCGGCAATATTCAGCAGAAAAACCCCTCAGCAAAGCAACTATATTAACGTATCGGCTTCGGATAGAATATATGAGCCGTCAGGAAACCCGGCTCTTCCCGATATCGACCAAGACGACATGGAATGCTTATACATTTAACTTAAACCGCAGAAAATTAATTTAAGGAGTGATCGGTATGTTGAAAAAATACAGTGCAAAGGGCAAAAGTATCCCGGCTGTTATTGAAAGAATCAAGAACTGCGGCAAGGCTTCCGAAAGGAACAGACGCGTTGCCGACGCAATCCGCAGACTTACATCCGCAGGAAGATGCGTTAAGGCAGCTCCGATTTAGCGCGATTTAAAAAATACACTGAACAGAAGGTGATGATATGACAACAATCAGGAAGCAGGCAATAGATTTGATCATGAATCTGAGCGACTCGGAAATTCAGCAGATACTCGAAAAGTACGCACTTATCCAGCCGGATTCAACGGCAATAATCGAGCCTTCCGTAAATTTGGATGAACCCGTTTTCGTATCAGCATACAACCGCGACCGCGACGTTGAGTTTTTGGAGGCTCTGGAGGAATAATATGAGTCAATCCGGTTCTGACAAAACGAACTGACCCCGTCCGAAATAATCGGGCGGGGTATTTTTGCGCGTAAAGATGACCTCATCACGCCTGCAAGCCTGTCATAAGCGTAAGATAATATATTCCTGCCGTAGCCGCTGCCGACAGCACAAGCGACGGGACAACCCCTACCCTGAGCAAATCAGCCTCGCGGAAATAACCCTCTTTATACGAAATCAGATATATCGGCTCGGTGTGTATCAGCAGCAGCGCAGTCGCCGCCCAGAAGGACGCCGTCATAAGCAGCGCGCTGACGCTCAATCCTGTTGTCTCCGAGATCGAAATCAGCATCGGCGCAAAAAGCGCTATAACTGCCGTTGTGGTCGGGATAAAAGCCCTGAGAACGCTGATAACCAAAGAGATTATCATCATGACCAGAAGCGGCGAAAGCGTTGTGATATTGGAAAACAGCGCGCCGGAAATATCCGACAGCAAGCCGGTGTTTGAAACAGCCGTCATAAGAATGCTCACGGAACCCATAGCCAGAACAAGATCCCAGTTGACTCCGCGGCTGAACTTTGGCATATCCAGCAGTCTGAACGGCGGAAGGAACATAACGCCAAGACCGATTACCGCGACCATTGTAGTATTGATGACCGTGCAAAAGCTTGTCAAAACCCATCCGGCGATCACGGCGATAACAATTACAAGCGTCGCGACGTCCTTTGACGAAAACCGAACCTCCGAATATGTGATCGGCTCTGTGTTTTTTTCCGGACGAAAAACGAGAATTACGGTCAGCGCAAACAAAAGCACCGTGGGGACGCCGACGGTAAACCCTACGGCGCACCACTTGAGGAAGGTGACCTCTATTCCCTGCTGAGCGAGAATATCGATAACGAGAATATTCGCGGGCGTTCCGGCAGGCGACATAAATCCGCCGATCCCGGCACATGCCGGAACGGTAAGCATAAGCGCTTTTCCGAGGTTTGTCTGACCGGGCTTGATTCCGGACGATTTCAACGCCGAAACAATAAGCGCGGTAAACAGGGCGCAGGTCGCAAGGCTCGACACAAAAGCCGAAAACAGCGCGACTGTAACCGAAACGCCGATAACCAGCATTATCGGATGACCGCCGCATTTTTTCATCAGAAAATTTGTAAGGCACTTAGGGACAGCGCCGGTTGACAGCGCAATGGTTATTCCCGAGGAAGCCATAATGAACAGTGCGGTATTTACCCCGAAGTTCGAAATCACATCTACGAAATCCATTAATTCCAAAAACGGCAGCAACGAGATTATCAGCAGGGAGGATATGGAAATCGGCAAAGCTTCGGATATCCACAAAATCAGACATGCGGCAAGCACGCCAACCGCGCGCAGCTGCAGCGTGCAGTCCGCGTAAAACTGCGACACAACGACCGACGATATCAAGGCAGCGGCTGCGATAATGACCGCTGCTGTTTTTTTCTCCATCCTCTCCCCTCCTTTCAGACGTTTCGGGGCGTTACATGTACTGCCTGATAAACGGCAGCACCTTGCTCACAAACTCGGTCGTAACGTTATGTCCGGCGTTATCGAAATAGTAAAAGCGGATTTTTGTATTGCCGCCCTTTTTTAGGATTTTTTCCAGCGATTCGCTGCCCTTATAGGACACAACGTCATCGTTTATGCTGTTGCCCGACATAATCGGCATTTGCATAAGCTTGTCGGCATGCTGAATCGGGTTATACTGCGTGACAAACGCCTTTGTCTCCTCCTCGCTCCAAACAGGGTCGGCGACCTCGCCGTTGCATATGCACTTGTCGTCGTAGGAATACGAATAATCAGGCGACGTGCTGCCGACAACAAGCGCGCCGGGCACACGGTCGCCGTAGACCGAATACCAATACGCCACGCTTCCTCCCTGAGAAAACCCAACCAGCGCGAATTTATCCGCGTCTGCCAGACCTGCGGCTTCATAGTAATCGAGCAGCAAATCAAGATCGTCCGCAGTGTTCTTTGTGATTTCAAGAGCCATCAAAGGTTCTGACGAGATTCGCTCGCCGTGACCCTGCAAATCAAGCGCGACGCAGAAATAACCTGCGTCTGCGTATTCCGTCATCTCGTCGAGATTCTCTTCCTTTTCGGAAAACTGACCGTGCAGGAATATCACTATCGGCGCGTTTTTCGCGTCCCTGCGGTACATCTCGTAAACCGGAACCTCATCGACAAACTTATGGCTGACCTCAAATTCATCCGAAAGGTCGTTTTTCACCCTTTCCGCCGTATTGCCGAGAGAGTATTCTCCGACTGTATGCTGCGTGTTATCGCGCGTGCGGTTCCATGAGGAGGAATTCGTAAGAATCGATTTTCCTTCATCGGGCAAATCGTTTGTTTTATTCTCTTCACTTCGGGTAAAAACGAATACTCCGACCGCAGCCGATGCTGTAACCGCGACGCACACGGCGGATATCAATATTGCTTTCTTCTTCATCTTATTCACTGTTCCTGAACGGTCTTGGTCGTCGCAGCGAAAATATCGGTCAGAGTCGCCTTTGAAGCGATTCCGTCGGCGTTGATATCGTGCGCTTTTTGGTATGCGACAACCGCGTCCATCGTGTTTTTGTCATAAATCATAGTTATATTTTCAGCCTGCATATATCCCAGCTTCACGAGCTGCCTTTGAAGCCGCTTGACCGCCTGTCTGTCGGTGTGATTGACCGCGAACTGCTTTGTAAGCCATTTGCGGATGATTTTAAGCTGTCTGTCCGAAATCACCTGTCCCTTGGTGGCGGAGAGTGAGTCGCTGACAGACGCAGGCGACTGCCCGTCTGGACATGAAGCCGCGTCCTCTGCAAACAGCGACGCAAGAGTTTCTTTATCTGCGCTGCCTGTCGGCGAAATACCGTTCAGCTGCTGATAAAGCGTGACCGCCGTCTGCGTTTTGGAGTCGTAGCACGGATTGACCGAACCCGTGAGATAACGCAGCTCTTTGAGCCTTTGGTTCAGCTTGGTAACGGCTGGACAGATATCGCCCTTTTCCGTTTCGATAAAGCCGCTGTACCCGGCAGTATCGGCGCTGAATAAAAGCTCCGTAAGGCTTGAAGAAATGATTCCGCCGTCGTAATCAAGGCCGCTGTTCTGAGAGAACAGAGTCAGCGCCTGTTCGGTTGACGCGTCGATTTCTCCCGACCCGGCTTGCTTGTAATAACCGAGAGTTTTCAGCCGCGCCTGCAGATCTCTTACTCGGATCCCCTTTTCGGTTGACGAGAGAGTTGCGTTTGAGCTGTACTCGCTTAGTTTTTCGGAATTGACGCGGTACTGGAGCTCAGGCGTTGCGATTCCTGTTTCTTCCATGCCGAGCGCGGCTTGCAGATACTGCACCGCAACGGTTGTCTGTACGTCAAAAAAGCCGTTAGGCGCAGAGCTGAGATATCCAAGCTCGTAGAGCTTCTGTTGAAGCGCGCTCACGTTCTCGCCGGCAGACGCCATCATCAGCGTTGTGTAACCGGAGTAATCGGCGCTTTCGTCCGTTGTGGCAGCCTTTGCCTGAACGGGCTTTTCCGCGTCGGCTTCATCCGGCAGAACCGTCGCGTCAAGCGCATAACAAAATGTTGCGTCGGCTTCCTTTGAGATATCGTAGACCATCAGGCGGTAATCGAATACCGAAATCAAGGGATTCTTTACACTTGAATCGATGCTGCAAAACGCCGAAAGCTCGTTGTTGTCGAGCAGCAGCCGGTAGACGTTGAAATTATCGTCCATCACAAAGGCATAGTCTGCGCTTACCGTAAGCTGAGGCAGAATGTTGTCGGCAAGCTTTGAAAGCTCCTTGTTCTGCTCCTCCGAAACAAAATACGCGCAGAGAGATACGCCTTCGTCGGTCTTTTGAATATACAGAATTTCGTTATCCTGATAGCCGCACGGCACCAGAACATTTTCGGCGACCTGGACAGCCTCGTTTGAACCCATCCAGCGGTAGCTGAGAACGCCCTCCGGCGAGAGAATCAGGTCGTACTGCTCGCAGACGATTATTCTGCTTCCCTGACAATCGCAGTAAGGCTCTACCAGCTGCTTTGACAGCGGAATATAGAGCATTTCCTTTCCCGACGCGGCAGTCGCCAAAAGACCGTCGCTCGATATGCGCAAGCCGGTGATTTCCTCCTCAAACTCCGCCGCGACCTCGGTGGTGGAGGTCAGAGGCTCAAAGGTGCAGAGCTGCTTTTTATTCTCGTCCTTAACAAAATATATGACCTCATCGTTCGACGACCAGCACGGGTCAATCGACACGGTCGCAATAGTGTAGAGCGTGTTCTCGTTTTCGCCGATCTGAAGCTCCTGTATCATCGATTCTCTGCCGTAGTGCGAAAGGCTTGTTTCAACGGGCGCGGTGTAGAGAACGGTGTCGTCAGACGCGTAAAGCAGCTCGTCGACAGGCTGCTCTATTAGCGGCCTGCTCTCGTCGTCAAGGTTGTAAAGATAGTTGTTTTTGCCGACGTACGCAAACATCAGCTCGCCGCAGCTGCAATAATTCTTCGGTGTGACAAGAACGGCGTTTTGCGACGGAGCGGTAATTTCCTCGGGTTCTTCCTCAACGTCCCTCTGCGCATACATTATCAGAAAAACAGAGCCGACAACGGCAGCCGCTACAGCCGACAGCGCAATTATCATCCGTTTAAGCGTAATTTGTTTTTTCATAATCATTTCCTCGTCCAACTAAACTGAAAAATATGACAGTATCGGCAAGCGTCTGAAAACCGCGCTGAGCGTCAAGGCGACAATCAGCGATATTGCCGCATTTACCGGAATCGATATTGCCGGAGAAAGCGCGTCCGTAGAGAGCGTGCGGTTTGTTATGCCGACGACGATCGCGCACAGCGGAATATAAACGTACGAGCAGCGCGCGACTGCGTTCCATATCGGCGCTGCGCCCTTATTTTTGCTTTTTTCGCAGAGCGTCATAATCAGCACAATTACCGCCGAAACCTGGACGGCGACAAACGGCGACGCCTCGCTGACAAAGGTGTTGTCCATGCCGTTTTCCTGAGTGTATGTCCAGACGGCGGTTGAATACATCGCGACCGTAGACAGAACGCCTGCGCAGTAAATAACAACGCGGTAATGCCACTCAAAGCTCCTACGCGAGAGGAAAACGCCCAGAAACAGATACAGCCCGAACTCGGTAAAGAAGCCCCAGTTTATCTGAGAAGCAAAGAGGTTAATATATCTGAGATACGGGATATACCGCAGAACAGGTACGATAACCGACATTACCGCAAAGACGGTCACCGCATACGCCGTCAGCTTTTCGTTATCGGCTATTCGTTTGAGCAGCGGATAAAAGGCAAAGAGCATAACGACAAGCATTAAAAGCTTGACTTGGTACGGGGTCTCGAGCACCTTCGCCATTGTCTCGAAAAATGTGTCGGTATCTATCTCGTCAGGCCGGGTGTTTTTCATCAGAAACAGCGTTGAAACAAGCCACCACACCGCAAGCCCGGCAAAAGCGCGCGGCAAACGTTTTTTGAGGATAAAGCCCACGGAATAAACCGGATCGCCCGTCAGATACCGGCAGCCCATTCCGGCTATCAGCAGAGGGACTCCCCATGCGGAAGCTGCGGCGCAGCAGCCCGAAATATCCCACAGCGAATCGCTGAGCGAAGCTCCGTTCCAGACAGGCAGCGCAACATTCCAAAGCGCGATCGCCGCGAGCGATACCGACAGCATCACCAAGGCGCTGTTCTTTTTTTCGTGCACGGGAACACCTCCTTTCGTTCTTCCGTAAATAATTGCAAAGTACTACTCAACATGGAACTTTGCCGCAGTATAGACGTTTGTTTTGTACTCGTCCTTCATTGCCATAGGCAGCAGTTTTCCGTTCGCGGTTTCGGCGCTTACGGTCAGCGTATACTCCGTGTCGTCGTCGAAATCCTCTTTGTCGACCGAAACAGAGAAGCTGCCGCCTTCTCCCGGAATCACATTTGTCAGCTCAACATCCGCGTCGGTAATTGAACGGACAAGCGTGCCCTCGGGGTCATAAATATCAAGCCTTACCTTGTAGCCGCTGTCGTAAATCGGAGCTATGCCGTCGTTGACGATATTACAGCTGATATTGAAAGATTCTTTTTCCGCGAAATTCATGCTCACCTTATCGACGCGGTAGCGGTAACCGAGAGTTTTGAGTATCTCGTCCATCTGGTACGAGAAGTTTGAATCGTCCTCATCGATAATTATCTTTGGTCCGATAAACGACTGGTGGCTCATTCGGATGGCTTCTAGCGTCATGTCAAATTCGGTGCGCATAAAATACGAGTTCTCGTGAGTCTGCGCGAACTCGCCGCCTATCGGCTGAGACTTCCAGTTGTCGCTGCAGTCAGCCTGCTCAATCGCGCCGGTCTGCTCCCATTCGCTGTCCGTCATCTGGTTTATCCAGTAGAGCGTTTCGTCGTAATCGCCCGTAAGGTCGTTGTAAAGACCCGTTGAATTCTGCTTTGCGTCAACAAGCGGATAACGCAGCAGAAAACGAGCGTTCGGAAAAGCGTTAAGGTACGGCATAACGTACTGCTCTCTGACCTCGTACAAGGGCATAGGCTTCAGTCCCGCCTCGTAATCGACGTGCCATTCGCCCCAGTGACCGAGGCTGCCCAGCTCGACATATACGAAGAAATCGTCCTGTCCGAAGGCTTCTCCCAAGGCGGCGATCGCTTCGGCGTGCTCGGAGACAAATATCTCGTTTTCGTAGTTCGGAGAATAACCGCGGCCGTAGTTGATATCATACATCTCTCCGTCTCCGGTCAGCTGATACAGCCATTCGGGAATATCCATGTGGGGTTCTTCCCTCGGCTCGTCACAAACAAATCTGAATACGACCTGACGGTCTTCCTCGCGGTACAGCTCAAGATTGAAATGCTCGTTTACGTAGTCAACATCAAAAACGTCGTCCTCGGGTTCCCAGTCAGACCATTTCAGCTCGACATAGACGAGCGAAGTATTCATGGACGGGGTCTCGTCGCTGTCCGCCCACGGCGCAAGTCCCATTCCCGGAGAGAGAATGACGTCGTTTGACGATTCGGGCGAGAATGTGATGATTTTTGACTTGTATACCGCGTCGCCGATAAGAAAAGCGACCGAGCCTAAAACCGTGACGGCAGCCATAGCCGCGGCTGCGCTGAGGTGAGTGAGCCTCTTTTTGCTGACGTTTTTTGAGCGTGCAGTCCGCGGAATGTTAACGGGTTCGTCGTACTGACCGCGGCACAGCAGATAAAACTCAAGCTTTTTGAGCCGCCTGATAAGTCCTGCGGCGGCGAACAGGGTCATAACTATGCTGACAGCCGTGAACGCGGCTCCGGAAAACCTCGGAAAGAACAGAATGCCGAGATACGTTCCTGCCAAAACGCCTGCCGCAAAAAACGCCGCAGTGAATACCGCTCTGCGTTCGTCGGAAAACCACAGCCTTATCAGAATCAGCGTGCTGCCGATATAGTAAAGCGAATAACCGACGCAGAACATTCTGAACGCGGAGAGCATACTCTCCGTCATGCCGATATTCATAATGCCGAGCAGCTTTGAGCCGACCGTTACAAACAGCAGGCACGACACGAGCTGAATAAGGAACATCGTTTTTAATTTTTTGCGCAGCGTCAGAACCATATCGTCCTTTGCCGCTTCCACACAGCGTGCTGTCGCGCTTTGCAGAGCCGAAAAATAATTACTGTATTTTTTGCTGAAACCCGTCTCGAAAGAAGTTATGAAATACACGGCGGCGGGAATAGTCGAGAAATACGCCGCTATCGCCGGAAAATCATACTTTGCGTTGAACCGGAACAAAAGCGATATCTGCGTGGATGAGTCGCTGAGAAACCACGTCAGCCAGAAATGCCCCAGCATTCCCGCCGCCATCAAAAATCCGATGAGCAAGAGCGACGGGTTTGTTTTAATTGTACTGCGAAAGGCAAAAACCGAGTTGTCGTGCTTGGCAAAGGTCAGGTAGACCGCTCTGAACAAAAGGACGTCCACCGTCGCGAAGGCGAGCAGCAGCACAAGAATCATCGCGGGAACCGACAGCGCGGTAAACGCGAACAACAGCGCAAGAGCCGCCGCGGACACTCCAAACGCCGCCAGATATGCGATAACGATCTTTTTATAGTCGCGGATAAGCGTGATGTACGTCATCAATATCCAGCAGACGCACAGCGCCAAAAACAGGATAAACAGAGGTATAACGACCATAATCTCAGTTCCCGACAGCAATAGCTGAACCGAAAACAGAATGCCGCCCGTTACCGCGACCGAAGCCGAGCCGCCGACCATCGACGGCATTACCCTCTCGGTTTTGCCAAGATAAACCGCGTCCGAAACATAGCGCGACAGCACCGGGGAAAGCAGAGAGCTGAGCAGAATCGACAGAAACATCGCGTTTGTGATGTAACACATAAAGCTGTCGTTTACCGCCTGAGAAGCCTGCTGCGCCTTTGCCGCTGCCTGCACAAGGGCGAAAATCACGATAGCGACGATCATCGAGCCGCTGCTGCTGAACGACGCGCCGAAGTAGCCCGTGATCTTTTCGCCTTTATTTTCGCCCGTTACGGCTTTTCGTAATTCAAATCCTACACCTGCCATAGCTACAGTACATCCTTGTATATTTTGAGATATCCGCTGTTCATTTTCTCATATGTATAATTCATCCGCACGCGTTCGCGGCCGTTTCTGCCCAGTTCAAGGCGCAGCTCACGGTTATTGCACAGCTTCTCCATCGCTGCCGCTATGCCGCTTATGTCCATGGGAGTGCAGCAGATTCCGGCTTCTCCAAAGCCGTCGGCGGACTTGCCGAGCAGCTCAGGGCAGTTGCCTACCTTTGTTGACACGCACGGTCTTGACGCCGCGAGCGACTCCAGTATCGCCAGCGGCTGACCCTCGGAAATGCTTGTCATCACGGTGAAATCCATTTTTGACATATAAAGCGCCGTGTCAACATA
Organism: uncultured Ruminococcus sp.; assembly: GCA_902765625.1. Classification (GTDB taxonomy): domain Bacteria; phylum Bacillota; class Clostridia; order Oscillospirales; family Acutalibacteraceae; genus Ruminococcoides. Next base: position 33,607 of record CACXAO010000012.1, read on the forward strand.
ACCCTCGACGCGGATATTGCTCAGGTTCAGTCTTTCGAGCAGTTCAAGACACTCGTCGCGGTAGGTTTCGTCATCTGTGCCTCCCATTAGGTACAGCTCGGCGTTCGGAACACGTTTTCTGAGGTGATAAAACGCGTAGATCAGTGTTTTCACGTCCTTGATCGGCGCAAATCTGACGAACGCCCCTATATTGATACCGTCAGACTCCTCTCTGACGGGGATGCTTTCGAAATTTTCGATATGTATTCCGTTTGAAACAACGGAGCATTTTTCTTTATCGCAGCCGATCTCGGTCTGCTTTGCGGACGCGTCGGAAAACAGCGCGGTCACTCTGTCGGCGTAGCTGTAGGCGCATTTTGAGAGCTGATAGAACGACCGTATCCATATCTCTCTCATTGAAGGCGCTACCCAGTCAGCCTGAATAAGCTCCTCCTCGCGCTCGCGCGGATATATTCCGTGCTCGGTCAGAACAAAGGGTTTTCCGGTTTTGTATTTTGCAAGCGCGCCCAGTACGCCGCCGTATCCGGCTACGGCGCTGTGATAAATATCCGCCCCGGGGATCTCTTGTCCCAACAAAAACAGCAGCGGTGTGAAAAGCGACTTCAAGCCGTAATAAGCGTCCGCAAGTCCGATTCCGTCGGTATCGGAAAGCTCCTTTACAAATCCGTAAAAGGCCTCGGACTCAACCAGCTCTTTTGCGGAAGCCGACCCCGTACAAGTCTGAAACAGGCTTTGCCAATTCACCTCGCCGCGTTCCAAAAACATTCTCAGACTGTCAATGCAAGACTCAAGGCTCTCCTTTGTCAGCTTGCCGCCGTTCGGCTTTACCGCGTCCTCAAGGTAGATCTCACGGCAGCACGCCACATTGCCGGGCAGCTGATACAGCGCATTGCCCGTATATTTTCGCGCGGCATAGATCGTCCACAGAACAAACTCAATCTGCGGATTCGAAAGAATATAATCGTGCGCCCACGCTGAAACGCCGCCTCTGATATACGGATAGCAGCCCTCAAGAATCAAACAAACTCTCATTTTTTTCCACCGTTTTTATCGTGATTTCGGGAGATTTGGCTTCGAGGATATATACGTTGTCCGAGCATTCGCTGACTTCTCCTCCGTCAACGGAAACGATCTTCTTTCCGTTGGTGCGTACCATCATATACGCCGTATCTATCAGACCGTCAAGCTTCAGGGTCATGGTATCTCCGTCGATATTCTGCGTGTAGTTTAGGTTGCAGTACCTCTGCACCGCAGCGCCGCATTCCGAAATCGTGGTATCGCGCAGACCCATGCTGCGGTTCCACTCTATCATCTGCCTGTAGCCCGAAAGCATCTGGTCAAAATCTCCGCCGTCGCTTCTCTGTTCGTCGAGAATATCGTCGGGATGAATAAAGTTGGACTCAATATAGTGATAGTTCAGCTCGTTGAGCTGAGTCCACCACTCGCTGTCCTCCATCTGCATATCGGCAGTCAGTCTCGGACAGTACACAACGCCGTTTGAAAGCACCTTGTACTCCTGAACAAGCTGGTCTGCGGTGCCTGTATATACGCCGGCGTAAATTCTGAGGTTTTCGATCTGACTTATCATTTCGGTAAGAGCCTCATTGCTGAGCACATTGCTCGGCGCAACGTAGGCTTCAACATACAAGTCGTCAGTAAGGCCTTCGGTATATTTGATGACCGATTTTACCGATTCGAGCATAGACATTACGTTAGGCCACGCTGTGTAGCCCTCGTTTTCCTTGTCGAACTTATACCCCTCGAGAACAAGAGGCTGATGGTTGTAGCCGTGGATCCCCACTTCGCCGCCCATGTTCAGGATAAGGCTTGCGTAGTACGCGGCAGACTCACGGTTGTCGGTGTTACCGAACTCTCCGCTCGTATTGTTATCGTAGGTCTGAACGGCAAAGGTCGAGTATTTTATGCCATATTCATCGGCGATTCTTTGCATTGAAGGCATCCAGACGTTCGCGTAAAAATCGCCGACGGTATATCCGTACTGCGCGACTACATTTTTCTCGTATCCAGCCGGAATCGGAGAAGGACAGTCGTCGATACAATACACTGAGGCGTTGATAACCGGATACGCGTACACCGGGTAAAAACGGCAGTGCACAGCCGCTATGATTCCTCTGTCGTTCTTGGCTTCCATCAAATCAGCGTTGCAGACAAATACCTGTCCTTTTTCTGACTTGCGTTCCCACAACAGCGGAACCGGGGTTTCTTCGGCGGTTGAGATATGAACCGTGCAGTCCTTGCGCACAGCCACTTCGAGAACCTCTCCGGATATTACGTCGTCGGAAAACTCCCTGTCGTTGGTTCCCGCAAGCAAATCGGTATTGAAGCGCAGCGAATCAGCAAGAACCGGCGCAGCCTCCTGTTCAGGCTCCGTGCCGAGGATATCCGACCATTTTGCCAAATCGGTTTTTTCATCAAGTCCGCCTGCGAAAATCAGGTGACCGCCGCCGTTGAGCCACGCGCCGAGCTTCTCTATATCCTGCTCCATTACGGAAATATCCGAAAAGCAAACTGCGATTTCATCATAGCTTTGGTAGTCTATCTCGGGAATCACGGTCTTTTCGGGCACGGTTGGCTGTTCAGCTGCGTCCGCAGAGTCCTTTGTCGCCGCGTCGTTTACGTCAGCAGCGCTTTCGTCGGCAGTCTTTTCCGCTTCGGTGTTCTCAACCGTCGGGTCGTCGGTTCCGCGAATACTGAATTGTCTGTTTTTTTGTACAGGGTCGTCCGGGTCAGGCTCCGCCGCGATGTAAAAATCCTTGACTGATACGTTCACGTTCAGAGAATTCAGAGTATAGACGATGTTCTCTGACAGACGGCGGCTGTACCTCTCGCCTGCGCTTCTGAGCACAAGACACTCAGGCGCATTCGCAGCGACCGCGCCGGCGTTCTCGTTTTTGACCTCGTACCACCTGTCCTCGTCTATCAGAGTGCTCTCCGACGTATTTGTGACCGCGCGGTAGCCCTTTTGCTCAAACAGCAGCAGCGTGCCGAGCAGTCCGAACAGCAGGACAAACACAACCGTTTCAACGCCAAGCGCTTTGAGATTATTCGGTTTTTTTATCTTATGTATCATCTTCATTCAGCGCAGTCTCTTTTCTTTGATTTTCCCGATTATACTCAAGCATTTGTTCCGCTTCCTCATCCTTCGGCAGCACGCGCAGCAGGCTTATCAGCAGGCTCTCCTGCAAAAGCAAAAGCTCTGCCGCCGCCTCGCCCTCAAGCAGTCCCGACGCATAGTATTCGCCGACAACGACTATATATTTTTTCAGCAGCTCCATATTGTCCGGCAGCTGCAGATATTCATCTCTCAGTGAAGAAATGCGCTTTTCGTATTCGCGCTGCAGCTTCATGATGGTTGCCGCGGAAATGTGCGCCACCTCGATATCGTCGGATTCCACTCCGCACTTCAGAATGGCGACGAGATTGTCCGGCTGAGTTTCTATAACGTCGAGCAGTGTTTCTCTTGTGACCGGCAGCTCGAAGCTCACCTCGCCGCAATATCTTGTTCTGCCTGATGAGATTTCACGGTGAAACAGCTTTTCTGACGGGAACACCGTGTCCGCTCTGCCGAATTCGGACGCGAAAAGGCACAGCTCGCCAACCAGCGGCACCAGCGCGGCGAACAGCAGATGAATATATGAATGGCGCGACAGCTTTTTTTCTATGGCTATAGCGTACAGCAGCACCAGCAGCACATGCAGGCTTAATATCATTACAATCAGCATATAATTCTCCCGGAGCCGGCGGTTCAAATCAACGCTTACTCAGCGTCACGGCGGCTTCTTTTTTCTCTTGTCTCCTGATAGATTCCAAGCAGAACGGCAATCACGAAATAAACCGCGATCGGTATCCAGTTATCGACGTGATAAAACAGGACATACCAGCGATAACCGGCAATCAGGCTTTGCGCGACGCTCGAAACGCTGCACATTGCCGCGGCGGCTATACCGTATCTCTTTCCGAAAAACAGCGATGACGCAACCACAAACAGCAGCCGCAGATCGACAAACTGCAGGTCTGATGAGACTGTGACGAATTGCGTGTACATCTCTACCAGCGCAAAAAGAACCGCAAATACGCCGATCGTGAACGCGGTACTTATTCCTTTTTTCCGCTTCACCGTCTGCAATTCTCTGCGTCGGGTTTCTTCCGAGTCCAAAATCGCGGAAAGGTCTTTGATAAAGCTGTGCTCACACGACCAGCCGTCCGACTGATAAGGCTGATAATTCCGCTCTGTCAGCCGTGTTTCATACGGCAGCGTGCTGACGGAGGTGTATCTCTCTGTAAGGCTGCCGACAAGCTCGGAGAGTCTGAACGGATACGCGCTTTGCAGCTGAACTCTCCAAAAATCCTCCGTCTGATCGCTGCAGAGGATATCGCTTACCGCAGCGCAAAAGTCGTCGGCATGCAAAGAGTCGCAGATTTCTTCCGCAGCTCCGTCAGGACAAAACTCGCGGCGGCGAATGATCGACTCCAGCCGCTCTTGAAGATACGACGGGATTTTCTCCTCAGAATACAGACATGATACCGACAGATAAACGGTTTTTACCCCGTATCTGCCTGCAAGCTCTCCGCACATCCAGTCGGCAGCGTCTGTCTTTGTTTCTCTGCGGCGAAAGAACGGCTGCTCCTTTATGTAAATAAGACGGCAATCCGGGTTCTCCGCAACGCCCGAAAAAATTCTCTCAACAGCGCTGACTGCGGCAGACGCTTCCTCTATGCAAATAACGGTATCGATATTTCTATCGCGAACAGCCGACCCGATATCGGCGGATGAATCGATTATACTGCAGTCGGTTTCATAGACGGGCTTATCCAAAAAAGCAGCGGTAACGGAATGCTCCGGCGATATGGCGTTAACAAGCTTTGCGCCGACGTACCGCGACTCGCCGATATATAAAATATTCATAGGGATCCTCCATCAAACGATATATCTGCCCAGCAGAGGGATTTTGCCGACCAGAAAGCTCAGGAAAAAGCTCATCGGCAGCACAAAAAGTATCAGCATCGGTATCATATAAACCGCCGGATACGTCAGCGGAGAAAAACCGAATTTATCAAGCAGAGCAAGCAGCACGACATGGATCATGTAAACCCCGAAGGTCAGCTTTGAAATGTCCAGAATCAGCTTTTGGTGCTCCGCCTTGAACTCTGTGCGGCTGAGCCTGTATTTTGCAAAAACAAAAATCGCAATACCCTGCAGCGCGGTGAACAGATTGTTGTCCGCCTGCATATCCTCGTTGTGCGCGCCGTCCCTGACCGTCAGCAGATAAGTACCGACAAATACTATTACGGTCGAGAGGATTCCGACGGCGTAAATAACCTTTCTCACGCCGGGAGTGATTTCGATGTTGTGAAGAAGATATCCGATGAAGAAAAAGCATACGTATGAGGAAAAGAATCCAAAATGATGCGTGCCGGTGATCAGGGTATTATCAAGGAACCATCCCATGTCCTGCAAAAAAGGCACAATCACGCCCGTAACGGCAGTAACCGCGGTTATCATATACGTTGCCCTGCGGTTACTTGTCACCGTTCTGAGCAAGGGAGTAAGAATATACATACCGATTATCATCGGCAAAAACCAGAGGTGGAAATGCCCCTGAAAAACCATCTCCGCAAAGCTGTCGGTAAGATCCTGTCCCGAAAACGTATTGTAAAAAGCATAGAATACCGCCCAGAAAAAGAACGCGCACAGCATTCGGAAGATATTCCTTTTATAAAGTCTGTCTATTGTAATATTCCGCCCGGGATCCAAAAAGCTTGCTCCGCTTATCATCATAAACACAGGCACCATCCATGCGGAAAGAGAGCCGTATACATTGCAAACCCACCAGTCGGCGCCCAGTGTCGGAACAAATTCAAAGGTCGCCGTCGCGCTGTGGCGTATCACAAGAAACACCATCGCGGCTATCCTGAGAATATCCCAGTACCATATTCGTTTTTTTGACGCAGTTGCCATCCGATTATTCTCCCGAATATCTTAAATCCTCTACTCTTTTCGCCTTTCCCGTAAAGCGCTGCAGCGTTTCCGGATTAACAAGTCTGGTGTTGACTCTGACAATCACCATTTCTCTCAGCTTATTCTGCAGGCAGTCCTCGATCTCCTGCAGCTTCCTGTCAGACAACAGCTCTTTTGGCTGCTTCAGCTCCACAAACAGTGTGGCGGTATCGACAAAGCCTTCTCTCTCGAGCCTGATGTGATAATACGGGCTGAGTCCGTCTGTCTCATCGATCGCGCATTCGATCTGCGAAGGAAATACGTTTACTCCCTTAAACACAAACATATCGTCCGTCCGCGCAAACGGCGCCGACATTCTGACGCTTGTTCTTCCGCAGCGGCATTTGACGTGGTTCAGGGTGGTGATATCTCTTGTTCTGTACCGCAGAAGCGGCATTCCTTCTCTGAGCAGTGAGGTAAAAACCAGCTCGCCCTGTTCGCCGTCGGGAAGCGCCTCTCCCGTTGCTGGATCAATGATCTCGGGATAGAAAATATCCTCTGAGATGTGCATACCTGCATGATACTCACATTCGCCTGCAACTCCGGGTCCGAAGCACTCGGTCAATCCGTAGTTATCGGCGGTTACAACGCCGAGATTGTTCTCGATCGTTTCGCGCATGCTTTTTGTGCACCGCTCGGCTCCGAGAAGCACCTTGCCGATCCGGAATTCCCCGCGCGGAATGCCCGACTTCGAAATCACCTCAGACAGATATGTCGCGTACGACGGAGTTGCCATCAGAGCGGTAACGCCTACATCATGAAGCATGACCAGCTGCTTTTTTGTGTTTCCGGTCGACGCAGGAACGATGGTGCAGCCGATTTTCTCTGCGCCCTGATGAAATCCCAGCGCACCGGTAAACAGACCGTACCCGACGGAAATCTGCATTATATCGCTCTTTGTGATTCCGTTGAGAACGAGAACGCGCGCGGCTGCCTCTGCCCAGATTTCCATATCCCTGCGCGTATAGTAGCCTATCGTAGGCTTGCCGGTGGTTCCCGACGAAGCGTGTATCCGCGCGACCTTATCCATGCCTACCGCCAGCAGCCCGTCCGGATAATTCTCTTTTAAGTCGTCTTTTGTGGTAAAAGGCAGTTTGCGGATATCTTCAAGCGATTCTATATCACACGACGACGTGATTCCTGCCTTGTTCAGCTTGTCTTTGTAAAACGGAACGTTATCAATACAATAGTCAACCATCTTACGCAGCCGATTGAACTGCAGCTCTCTGAGCTGTTCTCCCGGCATTGTTTCTATCTCCTTATTAAAGTAACACATGTTTTTCACCGTAATGCTCCAAAATTCGCGCAAAAGCGACAATAGCCAGTATTATCTTACCATATTGTCACAAGCATTGGCAATAGATTTTTTATATTTTTTCTGTAATTTCATGAAAAATTATGTGTATTTCGACGCATAGCTCTTTATATTTTTATTTAACAACAACCATATACTATGTTACCCTTCCAAAAACACAGACCGTATATCCAAACACAGGATTATACGGTCTGTTCTATTTGAATGAATATTTGATTTTTCAGCCTTTGCTCCGCTTTCCGAAACAAGCGTTTTCCGTCAATTATCAGATTTATCTGTGCTGAGTAACGGTTGCGGCTCTCAACATAATAAATACATCCGTCGCCGCAGGGTAATAATGATAGTTTACAATCATGATAATCTGTGTTAAGATACTATCATAGAAGGGAGCTGATTTCATGGCAGAGCATCGTTTTTTGATTCTTTCGGGAGATATCGTTGTCGCGAAATGGGAGAATCAAACGTTGGAAGTGCTCGACGAGCGTTTGTTGCCGTTATATCTCAAACGTGTTGCCAATGCCGAGTACTGGCTTGAAACCCGTGCCATTGATTCTCACCGCCCCAATTCCCGTTTGCTGAAAAAAGCGCTCCGGTTAAAAGAGAAGGATGATATCAGCACTGTTCTTCATGTCAACGCGGCTACCATCACCGATAACTATTGGATTAAGCCTCTCGGCAGCAGCTTGACTTATGCTGACGTGCGCTTTACTGACGACTACTTTTCCGGTCTTGCACTCAAAGGAAGCTATCAGAGCTTCAACCGCGCCGCCAATTCAAAGCACAGCAAAACGCCGGAGCTGACGAATATCGGAAGCTACGAAAAGTGTTGGAAACTAATTGAAGGCAAGTGGTGGATGTATAAAGCCGCCAACCACGACGAGATGTTCTCGGAGCTTTTTATCTATCATCTCGGCAAAGAACTCGGCATGGATATAGCTGTCTATGAACGCGGCGACAAGTGTGTAAAGTCGCTTGATTTCACCGACGGTGCCAATGTGAATTTTGAGCCCGCCTTCACTTTTATGGGTGATAACGAGGACTACGAGGACGTTTTTGATAAACTGACGGAACTGTGTCTGCAGGCTGCAATGGATTATATCAAGATGATTTTTCTCGACACCATCACCGCCAATCCTGACAGACACACGGCGAACTTTGGTTTGCTCCGCGACACGCAAAGCGGAGAGCTTCTCGGTTTAGCGCCGCTGTTTGACCACAACATGGCTCTGATCGCGAGAGGATACCCGAAAGCGCCGACGAAAAACGATATTCTGATTCGTTTGTTCAACGACTTCATCAACAGCCATTCCGAGTATAAAAAACATCTGCCGACTGTTACCGAAACGCTCCTGCAATCCGTCCTCAAAACCGTCAACATGAAGGTGCGCGGCAAAGAAATTACTGCGCTGATAATGAAACGATATTCCCTGATTGAAAAATGATATTTACTTCACCTGATCCGCAAGGCTTCCTTGCGGATTTTTCACTGTATAGGAAATTGCTTCGTTTTGCCCCCGCCGTTTCACAGGTGTTTCCGTAAAAACGGTGCTTCCCAAAGGCGGGATTGGGTGCAGCGTCACGCAGCTTTTATACCCTCCGCTTACTGCTCCATTCCAAGAAAGCCTGCTCTTTGACCTTGAAATTTTTTCCTACACGGATTAACGGGAAATCTGCACGAAGCATAATCTGCCGAGCGGTAAGCAGAGAGCATTTCAACACTCTCGCAATGTCTTTTGTTGTCAGAAATACAATTTCGTCTTTCATTATTAGCTTCACTTTCCGAAAGAACAGCCATTTGCTTTTTCAGAAAACTTCCGTTCTTGAAACCGCGCGCTTGCGGGTCAATGTTGCCGTAGTAGAGTTCCGAGATTACATTTTTCATTTTAATGATCTCCGAAAATAGATTTGTCAAACAAACGATTCAGTGAATTAAGGTCATTTTTCTAAAATTGACAGCACTTTTAAGCTGTCCGGTCTATATGTTTTCACGAAAAATCTATATTTTTGACTGCATTCGTGACTGCAGTTGACTGTATTTTTGACTGCACTTTAACTTGTTTTAACCGATTTTAACTTTTCTCAACTTAACTATGTAAGTGCTCAGAACCCCAGTGTTTAAGCCATTTTCGGGCATTTTAGGTCATTTTGGAAAAATGTTGAAAAAACCGCACACTTCCCCTTACCCCAAAGGAACAGCTCTTTGAATATCACGCAGCCTTTTGGAGTCTGTTTTGCTTGTTATAGA
>CACXAO010000013.1 GCA_902765625.1 uncultured Ruminococcus sp.
CAGCAATAAATGCTCATAAAGCTATGTTATAATATAGTATATCAAATCCAGGCGAAAGGAGTAACAATATATGGATTTAGTCAATAAAAAATTACTTAATGTTAAGGAATTAAAGGAATACACCGGTTGGGGTGATACGACTGTAAGGCGTTTGCTGAGAAGAGCCGACAGCCCCTTTACGGTTCACATGGGCAACAGATTATACGCAGACAAGGATTTGTTTGACAAATACATTGCCGATTGCATTAAGTATCAGATAAATGTATGTTGAAATCATCAAAGTAATATGGTAAAATGATTATGTACTAATCATTTTACACGCTAAGGAGTGAAATGATTTGGGCAAAGATTTACATGGTAAATCCTTAGGCAAAGGTATAAGCCAGAGAAAAGACGGTCGATACGAGGCAAGGGCTATTATCCACGGAACTAAGATTCATTTGTATAATATGAGCCTTACTCAGATTCGAAAGGATTTTGAAACAGAAAAAGCCAAGGTGATAAGAAACGAAACAAACAATTGGTCAAATACTACATTGAACGAATGGTTTGATGAATGGTTCAAAGCATATAAGGAGCCAAAGCTAAAAGGCGGAGAGTCTACCCAGATATATTTGAGAAAGATTAAAAACACCTACATAAGGATTTTGGGTCGAAAGAAGGTTGAACTTGTTTCATCAATCAATGTTCAAACTGCTACTAATCAGCTTATAGAGGAAGAATACGGATATCGAAGCATTCGAGAGGCATTGTCGGTTCTCAGGGATTGCTTTGAAGCGGCGCTCATGAACCGCATGATCCAAGTCAATCCCTGTAAGGATATTTATATTCAACAGGCTGATATAGCGCCAAAAGAAAAACGTGTTTTGGATAAATGGGAACAAGATTTATTCTTGAAGTTAACCGAAAATGATATCTATCATGATTTATATATCTTCATGCTTTTAACCGGTATAAGAATCGGAGAATTATCAGCTTTAACTTGGGAGGATATTGATTTTTATAAAAAGGAAATCAGTATTTCCAAATCAATGAAAATTTACTATGTGAATAAGGTAAAGTATCAAGTTGTCAAGGCACCAAAGACATTGACCGGATACAGAATCATCCCGTTTTTTCACGGAGTAGAAGAAGCATTGAAAAGTTGGGCTAAGATTCAGCATGAACTCAAACAGAGCGCCGGAGCGAACTGGCAACCGATTGAGGAATACGGTAACTTGGTTTTCACAACCTCCAAAGGCACGCCCATTACCAGGTATAATCTTTCGCATGACATAAAAAAGGTAGAAAAAGATATGATTATCTATGAAACGCAGACTGCCTTTAGCGAGAAGAGAGTACCGCGGCAAATCAGAAGCATTCATCCGCATGTTTTCAGACACACTTTTGCGACTAATTGTTTTAAAAAGAAACTGGATCCCGTTTTTGTTCAGAGGATTATGGGACACGCAAGCTATGAAACAACATTGTATTATACACACCTGGTAGGCGAAGTAGTTGAGAAAGAGATTCAAAAAACGGTCAATTTCCTGGATTGAGAAAAATGCGTAAAATAAGTTTATCTGTTTGAGTTTTGCGTATAATATCAGAGTTGCGCACCGCTTTTCGATACAGCCTTTTGACAAAACAATTTTTTGCTTACAAATTGCTTAAATGTTTTTTGCGCAGGCTGAATTGTTTAGAGTACAAGCCAAAAATGAAATCACTTCGCATTTATGGTAAAATAATTTGACCTAATCAGAGCCTTCCGTTTTGGGAGGCTCTTTTTTCATGCTGCTCTTGCATTATTTGATGAAAAGCTTTATAATGCTGTAAGACGATGATTTTTACTAACGAGGGAACTATTCCGAGGACAGAGAATGCGAACTAAAGTCACAATTATAGACCGCAGCAATCCTGAGCTGCTTGAAATTCAGTGCCATCAAATCAGCGACGAAGTGCGCGAGATAGTTGCCTTTGTTAAATCCCGGCAGGGACAGCTTACAGCCACCGCCGACGAAAGGCAGTACGAGGTTGCCGTAACCGATATTTTTTATATAGAAGCGGTGGACAACAAGGTTTTTCTCTACACAAAAAACAAGGTGTATGAGACAAGACAGAGACTGTACGAGCTTGAGGAGGTGCTGAGGAAAAAGCATTTTTTGAGGGTATCAAAATCCACGCTGCTGAACCTGATGAAGGTAAGCTCGATAAAGCCTGCGCTGAACAGCCGTTTTACGGCGGTGCTTCCGTCGGGAGAGCAGGTTGTGATAACCCGAAAATACGTACCTGAGCTTAAGAAAGCGCTTAAAGGAGAAACCACGTAGCGCGGAATAAAAATGATATCGCGCCTGCTTTTGAAAAAAGTAAGTCAATACACTTGACAATCCGGCTGAAAAAAGGTAAAATAGTTAAAGTTGAATACGGAGACGTATCGAAGTGGTCATAACGGGGCTGACTCGAAATCAGTTAGGGAGCAATCCCCCGCGGGTTCGAATCCCGCCGTCTCCGCCAAAGCGAAAATCCTGTCACGCTGTGGCAGGATTTTCGCTTTGTATTATTAATTTTTCAGTATTCAGTATTCATTATTCAGTCCGGGCAGGATTTTCTAAATTAATACTGAAAACTTAAGACTTAAGAATGAAAAATGATTATTGTAGCAAAGAACCGATTTTGATATAATATACTTGGTGATAAAAGTGAAACAAAATATTTTGATTGATAAATCTATTGACTTTGGCGCAAGGATAGTAAAGCTGCACCGGTACTTGTCAAAAGAAAAGCACGAAAACGTTTTATCTAAGCAAATTTTACGTAGCGGTACTTCTATCGGCGCGAATATTAACGAAGCGCAGTATGGAAACAGCAAGGCGGATTTTATTTCGAAGCTGCATATCGCCTTAAAAGAAACGGCAGAAACCGAATACTGGCTGCATATTCTGTTAAAATCCGATTATCTGGATAATAAACTGGCGTCCTCGCTGTTGGCTGACTGTTTAGAGATCAAGCGAATTTTGATTGCGTCCATCAATACGGCAAAAGAAACCACTTGATTTATCCCGATTGACTTATTGCGTTTTAGATGTTAGTATATAAACAGATAATCCCACATCACACAGAAATTAAGGTGAGACAATGGTTGAGCTTAAAAAAGAAAAAAAGGGAGGCTTCACTAGAAAGTGTGGGTAACCTTAATCCGCGTTTATGCCGCGAAAGCTATTGACAATGAGTATGCATATGGTAGGCTAAATGCCGGGCAGCAATTTACAGATTTATCAGTTTTTTTCTACTATACTGCAAATTCTAACCCACTGGTTCTAGGGAAGAGCCAAAAAAGGTCGAATATCTTGAGCTGATATACGACCTAATATTTGTTTATATCATCGGGCGGAATAATTCGCTTTTGCACCATGTTCAGGACGGCTTTGTCACCCAGAGCAATTTCTTTGCATACGTGCTCTGTACTCTCGCCGTTATTCAGATCTGGAACTTCACCACGTTTTATATCAATATCTACGGCAGAAACGGCGTTCGCGACCATGTGTTTCTGTTTATCAATATGTACCTGCTCTACCATATGGCGGACGGTATCTCCGTCGGATGGGAAAGCTCGTTTTACCGCTTCAATATCGCGTGGGCGCTGATTCTTGTCAATATCGGCGTTCAGCACCTTATTGAGCTGCGAAATCAGAAGGACGCTCCTTGGGAGTCTTTGCAGCTGCGGCGCAAGGCTGACATAATATTTGCGGAAGCCGCTCTGGTTTTCGTTCATATGGCGGTTTATACGCTGACGGGCGTTTCGGTTGCGTATATTCCGATCCTGTTCGGCATTGTCGCAACTATTCTTTCGGGCAGCCTAAACCGTATGGTTCCCGTCGATTTCGCGCACCTTTCCGAACGCGCAATGCTTTACGTAGTGTTCACCTTCGGCGAGATGATAATTTCGATTTCCTCGTATTTTACGGGCGATATAACATACAGCGGTATTTATTTCTCCACCATGGGATTTTTGATTGTCGTCGGGCTGCTGATGTCTTACGGAGTGCTTTACAACAGGATCATCGACCGCGAGACGATAACCCACGGCACAGGTTATATGATGATTCACGTCTTTATGATTTTCGCGCTGAATAATATTTCGGTTGCGCTCGGGTTTATGCGCGACGGGGAAGTGGATCTGCTCCAAAAAACGGTTCTTCTCGTCGGTTCCATGCTGCTTTATTTCACTTTCATGTTTCTCACTGAGAGGTACGCCAAGCGCAAATGCGCCTTTACACGCAAGTCTGCGCTGATACTCTGCGGAATCGGAGTGAGCTTTGCGGCGCTAATGCTGCTATTCCGCGAGCTGATGTACGTTAACATCGCCATTACCGTAGTCTATGTATACGCCGTGTTCTTTATGCTGTACAGGCAGGCTAAGTCCGCGGAAACGACGCTCTGATTACCGCTCAAACAGTCCGCGGTTCGTCACAAAGCGTATGCCGTTTGCGCGTGATACGGCTTTGAACAGACCTTCAAGGTGCTCAAAGCAGCCAAGACGGGTGCCGTAGTCAAGCTCGTAGCTGTGACCCCACAGGACGAAAACCATATCGTCGCTGCCTGCGGGCGTTTCTATAAATTCTCTGAGCAGCTCGTCGGAAAACTCGTCGGTGTGGCGGCAGGTGGGCGTCAGCAGAAGGCTGCTGCGGTCAAACGAGAAGTCCTTCGGCTTTCCTCGGGACACCTTTCTCGCGTAATAAGCGCCGTTTTTGCGAAGGGCTTCGATCACGTTTGAGTTGTATGTGCCTTTAGGAAAGGCGTGCCCGACGATTTTGTACCCGAACAGCTTTGAAAGCTCCGTGAAATCGCGGGTTATCTCCTCCTCAGCCTGCTGTGCTGTCAGCTCCGTCTGAACAAGATGATGCGTTCCGTGACTCGCGACCTCAACGTTTGGCTTTGAATAAACCCTCAGCGCGGTCTCCTTGTCGAGAATAAAATGATTTACATACAGCTCGGGATGAAGCGGATCGATTGCAGCCGCGGTTTTGCCCGAGCTTCCGTCGTATCTGATGTAGGTTTTACGCCCGAAAATTCCGCTGCTGAGGTTGAATGTGCCTTTGATGCCGTATGCTTTCATAAGCTCGATCAGACGGACGTCCTGTTCGGTGCCGTCGTCAAAGGATACAGTAAAGAATTTTTCACCCATGATTTATGTCAGTCCTGTCTTAAGTGTTATTATCATTCTAGACCGAACGCCGGTTTATGTCAATAAAAAACTGTGTCCTGCACAAATCGCACAGGACACAGTGTCAGCGTATAGGAGTCAAAAATGCGTGTTACTCATGGTTAGATGTGAGCTTTGTTTTGCGGCGGTACTCGAGCGGATTTACGCCGTAATATTTTTTGAAGCAGATCCCGAATTTGGTCTGGCTTCTGAAGCCCACTTTAAGCGATATTTCGAGCACCTTCAGCGTGGTGTTCTCCAAAAGCTCCGCGGCTTTTTCCATGCGGATATTGTTTTGATACTCGTGGTAGCCCACGCCGAAATATCCGCGGAAATAGCTCTTCAGGCTTGTCTCGCTTATTCCGAAGCGCTGCGCAAGCTCCTTGGCGGAGTAGCGTACGCTCAGATCCTCGCAGAGGATATCGCGTGTTTTTCTGGCGATTTCCATCTGGGTGTTGGTGTAGTATTTGCGCTCGAGGCTCGAGGCGTTTGCGCCGTCGTTGGCGATAAGAATCGAAAGCTCCATCGCTTTAACGGAAATCATGTCGAACTTCATTTCGTCGGCGTATTCCATAATCTCCTTGGCGATTTCGCTCATTTTACGGTCAGCCTTGATTATCCTCGGTTCGCTGCTGTTTTTGTAAATGTGGTAGAGCTTTTCGGGTGCCGACTCGGAATCGCTGAAATCCTTCATTTTGCCGAGCCACTTTGAGTTAAGAAAAACATAGAACTGAAAGCCCTCGAAATCTCCGCCGAAAATATGAATCGCCTTTGAGGGGTGGTCGCAGTTTATAGAGATCTCGCCGCCGGAAATATAATGCCGGTGGTTATCGGGCGTAGTGGTTTCACATCTGCCTTTGGCGCAGTAGGTGATTTTAAGCCTTTCGAGCGGAACGGTTGAAAACATATCCGAAGCGGAAGCCAAATTGAAATCCTTGTTTGCGGAAAAAGCAAATTTGTCAAATACAAATCCGGTGTCGATAACGTAAAAAAGTATACTGCCGTTTTGCTTGCCGTTACCATCGATGAATTTAACTGTGCCGAGATGATTTTTTTCGTCGAACTCCGTCACGGAATTCGGAATGTTACTGCAAAACTGCATAACCAGATTTTTCATTACTACCCCCTTGGTTGTTTAAACCCGTATCCCCAAAATATACTTTATATATACTTCGACTTTATTATACATAATAAGAAAGAATTTGTCGCCTAACAAACAAAAAAATTCTCCCAAATAGCAACGAACTGAAAACGAAAATTGTCAATTCAGACAAAAATAAGATTGACGATTTATGCAAAAAGAACAATAAATTATTTAATCCGGTTTTGAATTATTTAGTATTCATTACTCCGAATTAAAACTGCCGTCAAGAATCATGAATCGGAAAATAACTGTGACCTAATTTTATTGATTTTTGCAGAATTTTTCTGTGTTTTTCGAGGTTCTGCTTCTTTGCGGACGAAAAGTGCAATTTGATTTTAAAAAGAATATTTATTTAAGCTTTTTTTAATATTCGCGGTTTATAATGTGGTAAAACATAAAGGAGGTAAGCGTTATGAAAGCAAAAGTAAGCAAAACCTATATGATAATTTTCTCCATTTTGACATCTGTTGCAACGGCGATTTCAGTCAGCGGCTGCGGCGAACAGCTCTCGTCTGTAACAGAGAGCACGGCGGCTGTGACTTCCGCGACCGAAGCTGAGCAGACCACTCCGGCTGCCGTGACAACTCAGGCTTCGACCGAAGCGGCAAAGTCAAAGCGTCTCTCGGAGGGCGACGTCACGGTAAACGAGACGATATCCGACAGCACGGACGGCGGTCACGCGATCACAGCCGACGGTGAAGAAGCGAGCTACAGCAACGTCCTTGTCACCAAAACAGGCGAAGCCGACGGCGACGAGGCAGACTTCTACGGCGAGAACGCGGCGATATTTGCCACGAACGGCGGAACGCTTAATCTCAGCGACATGGTTGTCAAGACCGACGGCAAGCACGCCAACGCGGTATTCAGCTACGGCGACGGCACCACCGTGAACATCTCGAATTCCTACATCAACACCACCGGCAACTGTTCGGGCGGCTTGATGACAACGGGCGGCGGCACAATGAACGCCCAAAACCTCACGATCGAGACCTCCGGAAATTCATCGGCGGCGATACGCTCTGACAGAGGCGGCGGTACGGTCAACGTGAGCGGCGGCTATTACTCCACAAGCGGCACGGGTTCTCCGGTTATTTACTCCACAGCCGACATCACCGTCAGCGACGCCGAGATGGTTTCGACCGCTTCTCAGGGCGTTGTGGTTGAGGGTAAAAACTCGGTTACGCTCAACAACGTGAACCTCACCGCCGACAACAACAAAAAGAACAGCAACAAGTCGAGCTACTATCAGGCGGTAATGATTTACCAGTCGATGTCAGGCGACGCCGCGCAGGGTCTGTCGACCTTTGCGATGAACGGCGGCACCCTTGTCAACAAGAACGGCGATATATTCTTCGTCAACAACACCACGACCCAAATCAGCCTTGACAACGCCTCCATCACCAACGAGGGCGACGGAGTATTTCTCAGGGCGGCAGCCGCAGGCTGGGGAAACGAAGGCTCAAACGGCGGTCAGGTGACGCTGAACGCGACGAACCAGACAATCAACGGAGACATGCTCGTAGACAGCGTTTCAACCCTCAACCTCTACCTCAAGAGCGGCTCTGCATTTAACGGAGCGATCAATCCCGACGGCGACGAGGGAAGCGTTTACGTTGAAATCGAGGACGGCTCCACTTGGACTCTCACATCAGATTCCTACGTCAGCTCGCTCACCTGCAGCGCGGACTCGATCAAGCTCAACGGTCACAAGCTCTATGTGAACGGAGTTGAATATACCGAGGGCACTGCTTCTCAGGGAGAGGCGATAGAGGTTACGGTATCTTCATCCTCGGGCGGTCACGGCGGTTCACACGGCGGCGGTCATGACGGCGGAACTCCTCCCGACAAGCCCGACTGATAAAACCGAATATTACAACACGACCGCAGTCCAAATGGGCTGCGGTTTTGCATTTGTATTAAATTAATTGACTTTGCAAAAATGTGATGTTATACTGAATTACGTTACAGAAGGGTTATTGATTTAAAAAATATTGGGGGTAAACATGGACGCGTTTGAAATACTTAAAGACAAAGCCGTTAAAAAGCTCGAGGCGAGAAAGCTTATTGCGGACGCAATATCTGACGGCAGCTTTTCGCTTGACGATTTTTGCAGCAAAGCAGGCGGTCTGAACGACAAGCAGATCGCGACCTTTCTGGAAGCGGTCGAGAGCGTTTCGGGTCAGAAGGGAAGCTGCCTCGGCGTTGATTATCTGAGGTTTGCGGGACGCTACATCTTGTCCGAAAACAACTCCTGCAAGCGCGAAGCGTCGCGAATCGCAGGCAACATGGCGGCTGATTATCCGGACGAGGTTGAATCTCTTATTGAACCTTTGCTGCAGAACACCAAAAACAGCGGTACCGTGGTTCGCTGGGGAAGCGCGTACGCGTTGTCGAGAATAATCGTTCTTGATCGGTACAAAACCGGAGGACTTGTCGGTACCGTCAAAGAAATATACGAAGCCGAGCAGGAAAACGGCGTTAAAAACCAGTACGCAAAGGCGCTTAAAAAAATAAAGCGTTTATAATATAAGGAGTGACACTAATGCAGCTTACCGTAAGAAGGGCGACAGAAAAAGATATCCCGAAAATACTCGATCTGCTTGTACAGGTCGATATGGTTCATCACCTCGGCAGACCCGATATCTTCATGGGACCGGCTACAAAGTACAACGAAGCGCAGCTGAAGGAGATAATCAAAAACGACCTTACTCCCGTTTTCGTCTGTGTTGATGAGAGCGACGTTCCGCTGGGTCATGCCTTTTGCATTCACAGGAGAATTGTGGGCGATTCGGTGCTTACCGATATCAAAACGCTTTATATCGACGACATCTGTGTTGACAGGGACGCGCGCGGCAGGCACGTCGGCAAAACGCTCTACGATGCGGTTATCGGCTATGCGCGCTCACAGAATTTTTATAACGTGACCCTCAACGTCTGGTCGTGCAATGAGTCGGCACTGAGGTTTTACGAGGCGATGGGTCTTGTCCCTCAGAAAATCGGCATGGAAAAAATTCTTTGATTACTCAAGGCTCCGTGTTGCTTGCGCAGCGCGGAGTTTTCGCAAAGCTCCCGGAAAACAGAAAAGGAGAGGCTTATGTATTATCTGATAAAAGACACCCTTACCGAGGCGGGAAGGGATGAGATTAAAACCGGCGAATATCAGTTTGCGGCAGTGCTGACCTCGGCTGAGTGGGAGGCGCAAAAGGACAGCTTTGACATGGGTATCGATATCGAACCCGACCCGTCGGATATTCACTCAATTAAGGCTGAGGTCAACTACGATTCTCTGACGGGCAGTTTCTTTATTCCCGACAGGAATAATCTTTCGGGTGAAAGCGAAAAATTCACCTTTGCTCTCGACGAAAAGGGTATTGTATTTATCGACGACAGCGGTGCGGCTGAAAAAATAATCGCTCAGGTAAGAAGGTCAAAAAAATGGAGACTTCCGAGTCTCGAGAGATTCTTGTATGATTTTCTGGAGCAGATTGTCCGAAACGACCGCGAGCTGCTTGAGCAATACGACCGCGAGCTTGACGAAATAGAGCTTGGCATAATCAGCGAGAACGCCGGCGCTGATACAAACAGGGTAAACGAGATCCGCAGCGAGATCCGCGATCTGAGGGTTCACTACGAGCAACTTCTCGATTTCAGTCAGGAGCTTGAGGAGAACGAGAACAGCTTCTTTAAGCACGAAAACCTCCGTTATTTCAGGCTGTTTTCAAACCGCATCGAGCGTCTGCGCGACACGACCGTGGCTATAGGCGACCACGCGGCTCAGATCCGCGATATCTACAAATCGCAGCTCGACATTAAGCAGAACAGGATAATGACGGTGCTGACGATCGTAACGACGGTATTTATGCCTCTCACGCTGATAGCCGGATGGTACGGAATGAATTTTAAATTTATGCCGGAGCTGGATTCGCAGTGGGGTTACCCGGTTGTTATTATCGCGAGCGTGGTGATCGTGGCAGGCAGCCTGCTGTTTTTCAAAAAGAAGAAATGGCTGTGATAATTATCCCTTTCAGCCAAGCGTTGTGTGAATATTGCATAACACGGTTCCTGTTTATAAAAATTTGCATTGCGCAGCGTATTGAGTTTTTGAGCAAACTGTTTTATAATAGTGTTAAAATATAATTTCCGAACTGAAAGAAAGGTTTTCTATGGCTCAAAAAACAACTAAACGATATACGCTCGGCGAGGAGATTTTCAGCTCCGTGACCCACGGCGTAGGCGGCTTGCTCTCTATCGGCGGGACGGCGGTTCTGATCGTGTTGGCGGCAATCTACAGCGACGCGTGGTCTGTGGTCGGCTGCGCGATTTTCGGCGCCAGTCTGATTATCCTCTACTGCATGAGCACGCTCTACCACGCGATCACCAATCCGAAGGCAAAGAGCTTTTTCAGAATAATGGATCACAACACGATCTTCTTTCTGATAGCAGGAACCTACACGCCGATTACGATCTCGATTCTACGCGGCGCGATCGGCTGGGTGCTGTTCGGCGTTGTGTGGGGTGCGGCGGTGATCGGAATCGTGCTCAACTCCATTGACCTCGAAAAATTCCGCAAGCCGTCGGTTGTCTGCTACATTGCAATGGGATGGGTAATAATCTTCGCTATCCATCCTCTGCTGAAGGTTATGAACGCATGGAGCCTGTGGCTTCTGGTCGGCGGAGGAGTGTTCTACACGGTAGGCGTGATTTTTTACGCGATTAAAAAGATCAGGTATTTTCACTCGATCTGGCACATCTTCACCGTAGCCGGCAGCGTATGCCACTACTTCTCGGTTCTTATAGCCGTAATTAACAGATAAACGAAAATAACAAAGGAGCTGTCGTTTGGCAGCTCCTTGTCGTTTATTTGCGTGCGGCTCATTCGAAGTCGAGCTTCTTGAGCTGCCACATTACTTTTTCCTTATTGCCTTTTTTCTCGCCGCTCTGAACAAGCATACCGGTTTCTTTGTCGACCCAGTAAATACCCGTCCATGCCCACGAGAACATCGTCAGCACCATGCTGAGCTTTGTGCATGAGTAGGTTTTGCCGTTTACGGTGATATCCTCTGCGCCGACCTTCTTTGCGCCGAACTCGCCGAGCGACATAGCGCCCATGTTGTTGCCGGTGCCGATTGAGTAGAACAGGATTTCGTCGAGCTTAGACGCCGCGAACGCCGGCAGGCACATATCCATCATCTGGTACCACAAGCCTTCGCTGATGCTGAAGCTCTTGTCCTGCTCCTTGCCTTTGAAGGTGCCGGTCAGGGTGATCGTGTCGTTTTCTCTTACCGAGGTCACGTCAGTGTTGTCAGACGGACGGAGATAATGCCACTTTGTCGCGGATAAATTGCGGTCTGCGGTGAAGGTTTCCTCAGACCACTTTTCTCCGCCGTGGGTGGTGGTCTGGGTAATTACAAATTCGTTTTCCGCGTTCGAATAGTTTATGGTGCGGCTCTCCTTGCCGTCGGCGCTTACGTACTCGGCTGAGGTCAGACCCTCGGGATAGGTGAAATCGGGGATCTCAAAGGACTGAATGACCTTCTGCGAATATACGAGCTTGCCCTTGAGGAATACCTTGTCTATCAGGCTGATGTTTGCGATATTTTCGGCGGGATTCTTGTCGAGCAGAATCAGATCAGCCTCCATGCCTTCCTTGACCTGACCCTTTCTGTCGGCAATTCCGAGGTGCTCGGCGCCGTTTTTGGTTGCGAGTACGATCGCCTGCATCGGGGTGAGTCCTGCCTCTACATAATAACCAAGCTCGGTATGTTCAACCACGCCGGTCATGGTCTCAAACATATTGTCAGTGCCCATCGCAATCGGAATGCCCGCGTCGTAGATCACCTTGAGGTTGTGCATGCTGTGAACCATTCTGGTCTTTTCTTTTTCGTAGTTCATAGCGTTGACGGTCGGAACAAAGCGCGCGCCGGATTTCTTCCAGAGCTCAAGAATCGGGTCGTCAGGCTCGATATCCCTGTCGAGAATACCGTGCTCGATTCCGTAGATACCTGCTTCCAAAAGCTCCTTGACGTCGTCGTACTTGAACACGTGGGCGGTGGAATAAAGTCCGTTTTCTTTGCCCTCGCGGATGATCTGCTGCATGAGGGACTTGTCGATCTTATTGATTGTGAGCTTGTTGTCGAAATACCAGAAGTCGCCGCCCTGATAGGTGAATTTCAGGAAGTCAACGCCGGCTTCCTTGAGCTCCTTGATACCTGCCGAAACCTGTTCGGGAGTGGTGACCTCGATCGACATTTCGCTTCTTGCCCACGGGCTGTTGCTGCCGAGGGTGTTGGCAGGATGTCCGTCGGGAGCGGTGAAGTTGGGACCTACCACAAGCAGCTCGGGACCCGTGATCTCGCCTGTTCTGAGCTTTTCGCGCAGCTTGTAGATAAAGTGCTTGGGAGCGTCAAGATCCTTGATCGTCGTGATACCGTAGGGGAGAACGCTGTCCTTGAAAATCTGCGGCATTTTCTCGTTGAGGAAGATGTCGCTCTCTTCTTCGTTGCGGCAGTTGAAGCCGCCCTGAATATGGATGTGGCTGTCGATAAGACCGGGCATGAGGGTCTTGTCGGTGCCGTCGATGATCTGAACGTTTTTCTTTTCAATCGGAACGTCTGAAATTTCCTCAAGCCTGCCGCCCTTGATGTGGACGTACTGATTAAAAGCCTCGGTTCCGTCGCCGACGATAATGTGGACGTTGCTGATTATGTACTCGTCCTTCTTGTTTTTCTTGGGACGGGTGAGAAACTTGATTGCGAGAAAAACTAAAATCGAGGCTCCGAGAACCATCTGAATAAATCCGATAAGCGGAATGCCGAATACACTGGGCATTGCAAATACACTCCTTTGCTAATTTTCAAATATTTTGCCAATAAAATCGGAGAATTGGGCTTTGGGAGGTATCGCCATTCCCTTTGTCCTGTCGGCCAGAATAATCAGGGAGTCGCCGGGATTGATGTCAAAAACCTCTCGTGCTTCCTTTGGCAGAACAATCTGCCCTTTTGTACCCACGGTAACAGTCCATGCGTACTTTCCTTCAGGCTTCGCCATTTCTGTCATCCTTTCCGAAAAGTTATACAAATCATACTTTTCATACTTATTCTACCGTGTAGATTCACGCTTGTCAATATATTTTCAAAAAATTTTTGTTTTTTAAAATTGTTAAGGTTTTTTTAAGGATAAGGGTTTAAATTACAGTCAAACAAAGATAATTACTCAGATAACTCCTAAATGTTTTTTTCATAAATTCTCTCCTTTTTGAAAAGTGCGGCTGTGGTTGAGCCGCATTTTTCATTTTAAACCGTCTTTATACCCCGTCAAAACGCTAGTGACTTTTTGCGCAGGTTGTGATATAATCATACCAAAGAGGTGAGAGACTGTGACGGAACTGATAGAACGAGTCGGACTGCCGATGTTTATCCAGCTGATAATTGAAGTCTGGAACGAGCTGATTTTGCTTATGCTGACCGGCGTAATGCTGGTAGGTAAATCGCAGGATAAGCACAACGAGCTTATGAGCAAAACGAAGATACCGCTTACAAACGAGCTGATAATTTTCTATCTGGCAGCGTTTTTTATAATATGTTTGACATTATCACCCGCAGTTTAGGCAACGTTCCCTCGTCTGAATATTTGTACAAAACGTGTGTTTTTATGTACTACGCGGTCGGAGGCTTTCAGACGCTGTTGCTTCTTGAGGTAATAAAAAAGTATGTCGCCGAAAAAGCTCACAATGAATTGCTGAAAAAATGTATTATCGGGGTTCAGCTTCTGAATATCGCAAATTATCTTTTGCTTATCGCTACTCCGTTCACCGAAACGATTTACTCTATTGACGAAAACAATACATATGTCCGTGCGTGGGGCTATTATATCTGGCAGGGAGTTACCATAGCGTCGTTTGTATTCATTCTCGTTGTTCTGCTTGCTCAGCGGAAGAACGTGGATAAATATATCAAACACGTTTTTATAGTTGCGGCGATTGTTCCCGTATTCGGAATCACCGGCGGTTTGTTTGTGTCTAAGGTCAGTCTCAATAATATCATGGTAACCCTTTCGGCGCTTCTGATATACATGATTTACGAGAGAAACAAGACCGAGATTACCGTTCAAAACGCCTACGAGCTTGAAAAAACGCGGGTTGAGCTGATAGAAAAGCAGCTTGTCATCGAGCAGAACAAGCAGGAGCTGCAGGAAAATAAAATCAGACTGCTCGTAGCGCAGATACAGCCGCACTTTATCTTTAATTCGCTTATGGCGCTGCAGGCAAAATGCACCGATAATCCGGAGCTGTACAACGGCATAAACAGCTTTGGCAAATACCTCCGAGCCAATTTTGAGGCGATGACGGACAATGATCTTATTCCGTTCACCGACGAGCTGAAAAACATCAAGGCGTACGTCCAGCTTGAGATGATGAACTACGGCGACAAGCTGCGCGTCGAATACGATATTGAGCTTGACCAGTTTATGCTGCCTGCGTTCTGTGTTGAGCCTTTGGTGGAGAACGCCATCCGCTACGGAGTGGGAACATACGAAAAGGGCGGTTTGGTTCAGATAATGGTGCGCGACGAACCCGACTGCATTCAGATCGAGGTCAAGGACGACGGCTCAGGAGGCAACAGGCTGACCGACGCGCAGGAGGGCCGCAAAAGCATCGGATTGGAGAACGTGCGGCTCAGGCTGAAAGCTCTCGATATGGGCGAGCTGAGCGTTTCGCAGGACGAAAGCGGAACAAGCGCGGTGATCCGACTGAAATACATGGAGGAAAACAGTGAGAACGATTACGATTGACGACAATCCCTCAATACTTAATCTGATGAAGTATATTATGAACAAGATCGACCCTTCGGGCAGCCATTTCTTCGTTTCCTCGGCTGAGGAGGGTTTCGCGCTGATTGAGAAAGAGGATATAAGGATAGTATTTCTCGATATTGAAATGCCGAACGTCTCGGGCGACGAGGCGGCAAAATATCTTATAACAAAATACCGTAAAATAGACGTTATTTTCATCACGGGACATATGGAGTACGCGATGACTGCGCACAGGCTTCACTGCAGCAGCTTTATCACGAAGCCCTTTGACGAGGACGATATCCTTGAGGCGCTCAGATGGCTGAGAAATCCTGCTGAGTCGGGGGCTTTGATCAAGGTAAGGTGCAAAGGGCATTTCGCGATTTTCGCGGGCGACAAGCCGTTTCGATTTGACAGAAAGCTCACAACTGAGCTGTTTGCATATCTTGTCTACAAAAACGGCGCGTTTGCCACAAACGGCGAGATCATCGCGGTTTTCTGGGACGGCAATATCGAAAAGCAGGCGCTGCTGAGGAAGTACATCAAGGACATGCGCGACTGCTTTTCGAGGATCGGCGCCGAGAAGGTGCTGATCAAGATGAAGGGCGGCATCGGCGTAAATATGTCTGAAATCGAGCTGGACGGCGACCCCTCGCTGCTCGCCGAGCAGTTCGGATGGCTGGTGTAGTAAAAGCTTTGGCGAGTAAGTTTGGAACAGATAAATTTTTTGCAGTAGTTTTTTGGAGGGAAGTGATCGGATTTGGTATTCACGTCACGGATTAACCGTTTTTGGAGCCGACACAAATGGAGCATGCCGGCTTGCTTTATTTTGTCGCTTGCGTATACATGCGGCATTGTTGCTATGTGCTGCTTCCGCGGCTTTTCGGGAATGCAGGTGACCACGGGCTTCAGTCTGGGTGCGGATGTGGTCAGTCTCGCGGTATGCACGGCGCTGCTGTACAGTATCGCGCAGGACAAGGACGGCTTGAGCGCCTACACGCGAACCTTTGCATGGCTGATTTTTATGACCGCCTCGGTGCTGTTTACCGACGCTTCGTGGTGGATAGTCGACGGCATTAAGGAGCTGAGAGTCTGGAACGTGATAATAAACGTCCTCAATTTCTCGGTTACAACGCTGCTTGTCTTTTTCTTCTGGAGGTATGTGGTCACTTCGCTCAGGCTTAAAGGAAAATTCAAAAGGGTCGCAAATACTATTATGAACGTCCTGCTGATTCCTTCGGTCGCCGCCTGTCTTGCCAATTTATTTTTTGCGCTGTATTTTAACGTCGACGCAGACGGCTTCTATCACCGCCGGCCTTTGTTTATGTGGAGTCAGGCGTATTTTGTTGTCGGTCTTGTCATAGTGATAATCGGCTTTATAATCTCAAAAACCTCGGTAAAGGAGAGGCTCATCACCGCCTCGTTTGTACTGATACCGATTGCGAATCAGATAATTACCTTTTATTCGTTCGAGCTGTCAACGGAGTACCCGGCAATGCTCGTTTCAATCGTGCTTGTATTCGGCGTTCTTGTCACAAAGCGCGAAAAAGACCTCATCGCTACCGAAAAGAAGCTTTACGAGGCAAAGGTCAGCGTTATGGTCAGTCAGATACAGCCGCATTTTATGTACAACGCGCTGACGTCGATCGCGATGATGTGCACCATCGATCCCGACACCGCTCAGGAGGCTACGGTCACCTTTGCAAAGTACCTTCGCGGCAACATGGATTCGCTCAAGCAAACCGCGCCGATCCCGTTTGAGCAGGAGCTTGAGCACCTGAAAAAATACCTGTATATAGAAAAGCTGCGCTTCGCAGATCTGCTCAATATCGAGTACGATATCCGGACGACAGACTTTGTTTTGCCGCAGCTGAGCATTCAGCCGCTTGTTGAGAACGCCGTCAAGCACGGCGTGGGAATGGCTGAGGACGGCGGCACGGTCAAAATCACAGCGCGCGAAACCGAAACCGCCTATGAGGTGATAATCTCGGACGACGGCGTGGGCTTCGACACAAAAGCCAAAAGACCAAACGACGGACGTTCGCACGTAGGCATGGAAAATACCCGCAGGCGCATCAAGGAGATGTGCGGCGGAGAGATAAAAATAGAAAGCGCGGTTGGCAAGGGCACAACCGCAACGGTCATTTTACCAAAGGAGGGACAGCGCAATGAAAATACTATGTCTTGATGACGAGCCTTTAGCGCTGAAAATGCTTCAAATATCGGTTGAAAAGGTAAAGCCAGACGCGGCTGTAAAAGCCTTTACAAAGCAAAAAGAGCTGCTCGCCGAGGCTGAGGCAAACGGCTGCGACGTAGCCTTTCTCGACATTCATATGCGCGGTATGACGGGAGTGGAGGTTGCCAAAAAGCTCAAGGAGATCAATCCCAAGATGAACATCATCTTCGTCACGGGCTTCTCGGAGTACAAGGCGGACGCAATGGATATGAAGGCTTCGGGATATATTATGAAGCCCGTTACAAAGGAAGAGGTAGCCCGCGAGCTCGAGGAGCTTCGTTTTCCGATAATTCCGAAGAGCAACGCGCTGCTGAGGGTTCAGTGCTTCGGAAATTTTGACGTATTCACTCCCGACGGCAAACCCGTTCACTTCGAAAGAAGCCGCTCAAAGGAGATTTTCGCCTATCTTGTTCACCGCCACGGAAGCAGCTGTACCACAAGGGAAATCGCAGCTGCGCTCTTTGAGGACGAGCCTTACGACAAAAAGCAGCAGGGATATCTGCAAACTCTCGTTTCGGCGATGATCAAGAGCCTTAAAAAAATCGGAGCTGAAAAGGCCGTGTATAAAAGCTACAACGCCCTCGCAGTAAACGTCGACGCGATCGACTGCGACTACTACCGCTTTCAGGAGCTTGACGCCGGCGCGGTAAACGCCTATCAGAACGAGTATATGAGCCAGTATTACTGGGCTGATTTTATGTATTAACAGAGAACAGAATGTTTTTTGCGCCTTCCGCCTGACGCGCGGAGGGCGTTTTTTTGCAAAAATACCGTTTGCCGCCGAAAAAATACCGATGACCTGATTTTTAAACACAAAAGAATTTTCTGTGCTATAATACAACCATAGGAGGTGCGATGATGAAATTCAAACTGAACATCGACAAAAATAAAGAGGAGCTTGTTGAGGCTACGCTTCACGCGGAGGGCGATTTTTCGTACAGGCTCGAGGAGCTTGTGCTCAGCTACAGCGGAGAGGACAGCATTACGGCTTACACCGAGGACGACATAAAAACGCTGAAATTCAGCGAAATCGAGTGCGTTACGGTGGACGACTCAAAAACCTACGCTATAGATACCTCCGGAGTGCGCTACAGGCTCAAAATGAGACTTTACGAGATCAGCGAGATCCTGCCGAACTATTTTATCAGGATAAATAAATCCTCGCTTGCCAACAGAAAACAGATAGAAAGGTTCTCGGCGGCGTTTTCAGGCTCGGTAGACGTGATTTTCAAAAGCGGCTACAGGGACTACGTTTCGAGAAGATGCTTTGCAGAAATCAAAAAGGAGTTGAAGTAAAATGAAAAAATTTATTGTTACATTCTTAAAGAGAGGCGCGCTCTTTGCCGCGCTCGGCCCGGTAATCCTCGCGATTGTCTATTTTTTCCTCAATATCAACGGAGTTGTGGAATCAGTACCGGTTTCCAAAATGATCACCGAAATCCTCACCGCAACGCTTATGGCGTTCATAGCCGCAGGAATCAGCGCGATTTATAAGGTCGAAAAAATCCAAATCGGTATAGCCTCGCTCATTCAGGGTTCTGTGCTGTTTCTCGACTACATTATTATTTATCTCATAAACGGATGGCTGAGGTTTGAGTGGTACGCTATCGTAATTTTCACGGTGATTTTTATCGCGGGCTTCGCCCTTATCTGGCTGATCATTTATCTTTCGATCAGAAATAATATCAAAAAAATGAACGAAAAGCTTAATTAAAAAACGACGGACGGAAATGATCTGCATCATCTCCGTCCGTTTCCGCGTGAAGTCCCGTGAGAAAGCACTGAACCGCAAGCTCTTTTTCGGTATCGTCGTTGTCCTGAGGCATCGACATAATCAGCCGATTACATTGTGACCAAAATAATCATATTATGTTGAAATTATCTGAGAATGTATGTTATAATAAGGCTAAAAGATATGTTTGGGGGTGGAAAAATGAAGCGGAAGATAATAACCGTAACCGCGCTTTTCCTTGTTTTTGCTTCCGTAGTAACGCTGTTCGCTGTAATAATCGCGCAGAAGCCGGAATTCAAGAACAAAAGCGCGCAAAAGGTATACATAGACGGCGTGTGTTCCGTCGAGGGCGGAGAATGGGAGAAAACGATTCCAGAAAAGATGACTGACGTCCGTTTTCATAACGCAACCATCCGCGGAAGCTTGTCTGAACCGATTAAACAGGGTCAAAAGCTTGTGATAATCTCAACCAACATTTGGTACAAGCTTGAGTCGGACGGTTTCAGCGACTCCAACAGACGGCAGGATGACGGTTCGCCGCTGAAAGACACTCCCGGAACTTCGATCAAATATTTTGACCCTGAAAGCTTGGGCGACGAAGTAACCCTTGAGCTTTATTATCCGTACACTCCTTTTTCGAACCGCGATTTGTCCGACCTGATAAATATTTATATTGCCGACGACAACGGCGTTTACGCTTTAATAATCAATAACCTGTTCTTACTGTTGATTACAGCGATTATTATCAGCTCGTTCGGATTGTTTGTATTCCCGATCGAGGGCGTGGTGCTGGGCGGAATAAACATGAGGTATTTCGCTTTTTCGGTGCTGAGCTTTGTCACGGGTATTCATCTTATATTCAAGATCCTTTATCCGTATCTGCCGCTTTGGATTGATGACCCTGTGCTGTGCATGACGCTGGGAGAGTCGACGATTCATATTTTCTGCCTTTGCGTATTGCTGTTCATAAAGGCAACGCTGAAAAATCCAAAGCACGGTTTTATCAGCGATATTGTGCTTGCCGGATACACCTTTGTAGTCGCCCTTATTATTGTGTTCAGCTTAATCGGATTTCAGGATATGTATTCCTGCAAGCCTATTTCACACGCCGCTTTCACAATCGGCTCGGTAATACTCTGCGTCTGTATGTCGAGGGAAATCAAGACCAACAAGGACGCAAAGCACGCGCTCTTTACGCTGATTCCTATAACGGCGGCGCTTGTGTTTGACGCGCTGAACGCTTATATCGGTTTTGCAAACTTCACCCTGCTTGAGCTTGGCACAGTTTTGGCGCTTGTTTATCAGATAGTAAATCTGGTTATCGACATGAGGCGGCAGTACAAAGAAGCGATACACTATCAGCAGATTCAAAAGGAGCTTTACGAGTCACGCGTAGCGATAATGGTCAGCCAGATTCAGCCGCATTTTCTCTATAATTCGCTGTCGTCGATCGCGATGATGTGCACCATCGACCCCGAAACGGCTCAGGAGGCTACTGTGACCTTTGCGGATTATCTGCGCGGCAACATGGATTCGCTCAAGCAAAAAACTCCCGTTCCTTTTGAAAAAGAGCTGGAGCATCTGAAAAAATATCTGTATATCGAAAAGCTTCGCTTCGGCAAGAAGCTCAATATCGTTTATGACATCCAAACCGATAAGTTTGTACTTCCGCAGCTCTCGGTTCAGCCGCTTGTTGAGAACGCCGTCAAGCACGGCATCAGCAGAAAACGCGGAGGCGGCACACTGACAATCGCTACCCGTGAGACGGAGGACAGCTTCGAGGTCATCGTTTCGGACGACGGAAACGGATTTGATACAAACGAGGTGAAGAATGACGGCAGGTCGCATATCGGCATGGATAACGTGCGCAGGCGCATAAAAGAGATGTGCGGCGGCACGGTGAAGATAGAAAGTAAAATCGGCGAGGGAACCGTCGCGACGGTAACTTTGCCAAAGGAGGGACAGAATAATGAGGATCCTGTGCGTTGACGACGAACCGCTTGCTCTGCAAATGCTGATGATATCCATTCAAAAAGCCAAGCCCGACGCCGAGGTCGACGGCTTTGAGGAGCCGGAGGATCTGATTGAGGAGGCGGAGAAGAACGGCTGCGACATCGCGTTTCTCGACATCCACATGAGCGGAATGGACGGCGTAGAGGCGGCGAAGAAGCTGAAAGAGATAAACCCGAAGATGACATTATTTTTGTGACGGGCTACTCCGAATACGCGGGCGAGGCGATGCGGCTGCACGCGAGCGGCTATATTATGAAGCCGGTGAACAAAGAAAAGGTTGCCGCAGAGCTTGAGGATTTGCGTTTCCCGATAGTTCCAAAGCAAAACGCGCTGCTCAGGGTGCAGTGCTTCGGAAACTTCGACGTGTTCACTCCCGACGGCAAGCCGGTTCATTTTGAGCGAAGCAGAGCGAAGGAGGTATTCGCCTATCTTGTGCACCGCCACGGAAGCTCCTGCACCAAAAAAGAGCTTGCGGCAGCTTTGTTTGAGGATATGCCTTACGATAACAAGCAGCAGATCCATCTACAGAAGATCATATCCGCGATGATGAAGGCATTCAGAGAGGCAGGCGCAGAGAAGGTGATTCATAAGTCGTATAACAGCATGTCTGTCAACGTAGACCTTATCGACTGCGACTACTACCGCTTTGAAGAGCTGGACGCCGGAGCTGTCAACGCCTATCAGAACGAGTACATGAGTCAGTATTACTGGGCTGAATTTTTCTGAATATACATTAGCAAGGTCATGTTGAGAACGCGACGGAAATATAATTCAAATTTAGAATTAAGTATAACAATATAAGGCTTTTTACCTCCGGAGAGACGCGAAATGCTTATCCGGGGGTTTTGTTTTGTAAGTTGATTTGTCGCCTTAAAACCTGCTGATCAGGAGAAAAATGTCTGTATTCATTATTTTTGTATTGCAAAACAAATAGTAATAATGTATAATTAATATGAAAAATTATATATTTTAATTAAAGGAGAGATAATATGAATCTTACAGTTACATCTGAAAACAAGGTTTACACAATCGCCATAACAGGCAGAATCGATACACTTACTGCGCCCGAGCTTGAGAGCAAGTTCCGCGAAATCGAGAAAAACGCCGAGAAGCTTATTTTTGATATGCGTGAGGTCGAGTACATTTCATCAGCGGGAATGAGAGTTATCGTCGCGGCACACAGAGCAATGCTGCCGAAGGACGGACTTGTTCTCAGAGGACTGACCAAAAACGTCCGCACAATCATAAATCTGACAGGCTTTAATAATATTCTGAATATTGAGGAATAAGAGATGAAAAAATACCCGCTATCAAAAACCGAGTACGGGATTTATATCGAGCAGACAACGCGCGGCGACTGCGCCTATAATCTTCCGTTAATAATCGGTTTGCCCGAAGATGTTGATACAGACAAATTCGAAAATGCCGTTGACGCTGTTGTTCAGAACCGTCAGACGCTGCTGACGTCGTTTGGCGTTGACGAAAAAGGAGAAGTATATAAATATCATCGTTTCGACACAGTACAGATCAAGCATATCAACGCGGACGATTTTGAGCCGTATGACTTTGTCGCGCCCTTTGATTTGCATAACGACTGTCTGTGCCGTTTTTTTATTGTAACTACGTCAAGCGGAAAGTACTTTTTCTTCGATATCCATCATATCGTTTTTGACGGTACCTCATGCCAGGTTTTCCTTTCCGAGATCGACCGTGCGTATAACGGAGGAGAGCTTAATGCCGAGACATTCACAGCCGACGACTTTGCTTTGGATGAAAAGCAGCGCATAAACAGCGAGGAATATGTCAAGGCAAAAGAGTATTATCAGAGCGTGTTTGACGGAGTAGACGCCGACGCCTCGTTATTTACAGACAAGAATGAGCGTAAGTCAGGCTCAGTGGAGATGGTTCATTCCTTTGAGACGGTCGATTCAGGCTCGCTTAAAGCGCTCTCAAAAAAGTATGGGGTAAAGCTCAGCACGGTATTCAACGCGGCGTTCTCGTTTTTGCTCGGTAAATACACCAACAGTACGCAGGTTCTCTATTCCACCGTACATCACGGAAGGGACGAAAGAGTAAAAAACGCGGTCGGAATGTTCGTAAAGACATATCCCGTTTACGCCGAGATTTCTGACGATAAGGAGCTGGGCAGTTTTCTTAAAGAACTGAACGGGCACATCGAATCGAACCGCGGGAACGACCTGTATTCATTCGCGGACTTCTGCGCTGATTTCAGGCTCAATCCGTCCGTCCTGTTTGCGTATCAGGGCGATATGATCACGGAGATGGATTTCTGCGGCGGCAGGCAGAAGGTCAAGCTGCTGCCTATGAAAGACCCGAAGAGCGGTTTTGAGCTGACGGTATGGCGTGAGAACGGCAGATTCACAGCGCACGCCGAGTATGATCCGAGTCTTTATAATGATGAAATAATCCGTACGATGCT
This sequence comes from uncultured Ruminococcus sp., assembly GCA_902765625.1. GTDB lineage: Bacteria > Bacillota > Clostridia > Oscillospirales > Acutalibacteraceae > Ruminococcoides. Next base: position 23,538 of record CACXAO010000013.1, read on the forward strand.
CGAGAGCTTTGATAAGATACTCTCCGATATGCTGCACGCTGAAAAGCTCGCTGATATCGATATGCTGACCGAAAAGCAGCGCGGTAAGATTGAAAACAACAATAAGAACGAAACTGAGTATGAGATAACCGACGTTGTGACCATGTTCCGGCGTCAGGCGGAGAAAACCCCGGATAATATCGCGGCAGTGTATCTCGATAAGGAGTATACCTACAGAGAGCTTGACCGTGTTTCCGAGAATATCGCGGGTTATCTGAAGTCAAAGGGGATCGGCAGAGGAGACGTTGCGTCCGTACTCATTCCGAGGTCTGAATATATGCCGACAGCGTCTCTCGGCATCCTCAAAACGGGCGCAGGCTATCAGCCTCTTGACCCGAGCTATCCCGTTGAGCGCCTTGAATTTATGATCGGAGACGCGGACGCGAAGTTCCTTGTAGCCGACAGAAACCTGATGGACAGGCTTCCGAATTACGACGGCCCCGTATTGTTTACCGACGAGATCGCTAAGCTTCCCGACGCGGAAAATATTTCCGAAAAACCTCAGCCCGACGATCTGTTCATCATGCTCTACACCTCCGGTTCAACAGGCGTTCCCAAGGGCGTTATGCTTGAGCACCGCAACCTGTGCTGCTTCTGCGAGTGGTACAGGAGCTTTTATCAGCTTGACGAAACGAGCAGGGTCGCGGCGTACGCCAGCTACGGCTTTGACGCGAATATGATGGATATGTATCCTGCGCTTACAAGCGGAGCGGCGGTTCATATCATCGCCGAGGATATCCGTCTTGATCTTCTCGCGATCAGGGATTATTTTGAGCGGAATAAAAACACCCACAGCTTTATGACAACTCAGGTCGGACGGCAGTACGCAGACCTTTTCCCGGACGCAGAATATCCGCGTCATCTCTCGGTAGGCGGAGAAAAGCTTGTTCCGGTCGTTCCGCCTGCGGGCTATAATTTCTATAACGGCTACGGTCCTACTGAGTGCACGATTTTTACGAATGTTTACAAGGTCGACAGGCTCTGCGAGCGCGTGCCGATAGGCAGACCCCTCAATAACCTAAAGCAGTATGTCGTTGATAAAAGCATGTGGATTTTACCCTTCGGCGTACCGGGCGAGCTTATTGTCGCAGGACATCAGGTCGGCAGAGGCTATCTCAACCGTCCCGAACAAAAGGCGTTTATCAAAAATCCGTTTACCGATGAAGCAGGCTATGAGAGAGCGTACCGCACAGGCGATATCGTGCGTATGCTTCCCGACGGAACGATAGACTTTGTCGGCAGAAACGACGGTCAGGTCAAAATCCGCGGCTTCCGCATCGAGCTTTCGGAGGTTGAGCAGATCATCCGCCGGTTCGAGGGCATTAAGGACGCAACGGTACAGGCGTTTGACGAAGCAGGCGGCGGAAAATTTATTGCGGCATATGTCGTGTCCGACAACAAGGTCGATATCGGGGCGATGAACGATTTTATCAGAGCGAACAAGCCTCCGTATATGGTGCCTGCCGTTACGATGCAGATCGACTGCATTCCGCTCAACCAGAACCAGAAGGTCAACAAGCGCGCTCTGCCTGTTCCCGAAAAGGAAGCGGACGAGATCACAGCGCCCGAAAACGAAACTCAGCAGAAGATATTTGACAGTGTGTCTGAGGTTATCGGCACAAAGAATTTCGGTACCACGACCGATATTTTTGACGCGGGTCTTACATCCATCGGAGCCATCAAGCTCAATGTGCTTTTGTCGTCGGCGTTTAACGTACCCGTTTCGATTCAGGATCTGCGCAAAAACAGCACTATCCTTGCTCTTGAAAAATTCCTTGCGGAAGCCGACGGCGCAAAGACATATGAAATCAAATCCGATTATCCGATCACCCGGACGCAGAACGGCATATTTGTCGCGTGCATCGCGAGTCCCGACACCACGATGTACAACATTCCGTTCCTTGTATCGCTGGGCGGCGGAGTAGATATACCGCGTCTTGAAAAGGCGGTCAACAATTGGCTCATAACGTCAGCAAATACGTTGACGAGATCCACGAAGTCGATACAGGCGACGTCCTGCTCACGGGAAGCACAGGCTTCCTCGGCGCTCATGTGCTCAGACATCTTATCGAAAAAACCGATAAAAAAATCTACTGTCTGCTGCGCGGCAGCGATATGGACGACCGCCTCAAGAGCATTTTGATGTACTACTTCGAGACTCCCTGCGAGGAGCTTTTCGGCAGCCGGATATTTACCGTCAGCGGCGATATTACCGACCGCGAAACGGTGATGAAGCTATCCGAAATCAACTTCGGCACCGTATTCAACTGCGCCGCCTGCGTAAAGCACTTTGTCAGGGACGATTTGCTCGACCGCATCAACTGGCACGGCGTTGAAAACCTCATTGACCTATGCGTTGAAAGCGGCCGCAGACTCGTTCAGGTTTCAACCGTGAGCGTCGCAGGCTCAAGCGTAAACGGCGCGTTCAGCGTAGACAGGAAAATCCGTGAGAACGAGCTTTACTTCGGTCAGAATCTCGACAATAAATACGTTTACACAAAGTTCAAGGCAGAGGAGGCGCTGCTCAAGGCGGTTGACGAGAGAGGTCTCGACGGCAGGATCGTCCGCGTCGGCAACCTCATGAGCCGTTACAGCGACGGCCTTTTCCAGATAAACTCAGTCACCAACGGCTTTATGCGCGGACTCAGGGCATAAAGCCGCGCTCGGCATGGTTTCCGTATCGGCGCTTGACGAGATGGTCGAGTTCTCGCCGATAGACTGCACGGCAGCGGCTGTTGTAACGCTCGGCGGCGCAGACAGCAGCTTCACCGTGTTCCACGCTACAAACGGACACAGAGTCCAGATGGGCGATATTATTGAGGCGATGAACCAAACAGGTATTCCGGTAAAAATCGTTTCCGTGAAGGAGTTCACTGAGGTATTCAATAAAGCGCTTGCCGACGAAAAGCTCAGCGAGTATATTTCGCCGCTGATCTCATATCAGGCATCAGATATGAATACCATTGAGTTCTTTATCGACTACGACAACACCTTTACCACAAAGGCGCTGTACCGTCTCGGCTTCAAGTGGCCGATCATAAACGAAAAGTATCTTGAAAACGTCTTTGAGTCGCTTTCGGCGCTCGCGTTCTTTGATGAGGTTTGATATGCAGAGAAACGATTATCTGATCAAACGCAAGTTCAACAGTTATCTCATACCGGGCGTGCTGATGGTCATGGCTATGCAGCTCGGAAATATCGTTGACAGTATACTCGTCAGCGGCATAATTGATATCGACGGCATGACGGCGATTTCTCTGAGCCTGCCCGTGCTGTACTTTGCCCAGATCATCGGCTTTGCGATCGGCGTTGGCGGAGCTGTAACTATTTCCGTTATGCTGGGAAAACGGCAGATAAAAGAAGCCTCGGGAGTGTTCTCGGTATGTATGATCGCGGACGTCGCTTTGTCGCTGATATTCTCGGCGCTTGCACCCGTGGTTTCCTCGCCGCTCGCGCATTTTTTGGCGCAGACTCCGCGGCTTGAGGAACTGCTGATGCCGTACATTTATATGTACCTGCTGTTTACTCCGCTTATCAACGTTTGCATTCTGGTATCAAACGTTGTGACGATAGATAACTGTCCTAAGCTCGGCGCGTCATGCCTTGTTATCGCGACTGTTGTCAATCTCGGGCTTGATTACTTCTTCCTGAAATATACCTCGCTCGGGATGTACGGCGCAGGACTCTCAACTGTGATCGGCTACGGCGTAGGAAATTTTGTACTTATTCCATACTTCCTTTCAAAAAAGCGCATGCTGACGTTAAATCTCAAAGAGGGACTCCGTCAGTTGCGCACCCTCTGGAAGGTAGTAAAAGCGGGCGCGTCTCAGGTGTCATTCCTTATGATGATAATTCTGCAGTATTTTGTGCTCAACACGTTTATCCAGAGTACGCTCGGCCCCGACAATACGGCTGTATATTCCGTGTGCATGAATTCCGTAGAGATCATAAAGCTCTTTATCGAGGGTATTATCGGGGTGATCCAGACAATCGCGGGCGTGCTGTACGGCGAAAAGGATTATTACGGGATCAGGCGGCTTGTGCGACGCACGGTTATCATCGTTTCCTTTGTCGTAGCGGCGCTCATGGCGGTGTTTATTGTATTCCCGGACGCTGTTTTGACGGTATTCTCGTTCAATAAGTACGAGATTTACGACGCGGCAAGGCTTTGCGTGCAGCTGTTCAGCCTGACGTTTATCTTCTTCGCCGCAAACCGCATTACTCAGGTCTATTACCAGACCACGCTTAAAACCTCGCTTTCCACAATCAACACAGTTCTGCAGGGGTTTGTGTATCTGCTGCCGCTGTCCGTTCTCTTTATCGGAACGATTGGAATAATGGGCGTCAGCGTTGCCGCCGCGCTCACCGAGGCGCTGGCGTTCTTTACGGTGTTTGTGTTCCGGATCATTCAGCAAAAGCGCAGCAAGCTGCCTCAGAAGGGCTTCCTTATGATACCCGACAAGGACGGCGACAGCCTGTGCGATATTACGATAAAGAGCACTGAACAGGACGCTGTCGAGGTTTCGAAGAAGCTTATCGAATCTTGCGGGGAAAACGGAGTTCCGTCCGAGACCTCCGGCATAATAGGAGTAGCGGCAGAGGAGCTCGCGGTCAATATCTCGCGTTACGGATACAAAAAGCCCGGTCTGAGCTATGTCGACATCAATCTTTCCAGAGTGGACGACAAGCTTATCCTGCGCTTGCGCGACGACGGAGTCCCGTTCAATCCGACTGAATACAAGTCAGACGAGGACGACGAATTTCTAATGACGGGCATTGAAATGGTGCGCCGCATTACCGATAAGCTCAGCTATACGCGGGTTCTGAATATGAACAACACGGTGATAGAGGTTTCCTTATGAGAAAATCCGTATTTTTTAAGCTGGCGCTGCTGATTTTGCCGATCGTGCTGGCGTATGAGGTCGCACAGCTGTATTTGGAATACTTGTCGATCTACAACGCGACGCTTGATTCGGTCACAAAAATAACGCAGAGCACAGCGCAGACGGCAGCGAGTGAGTTTATGTTTTTCGATCCTGACAATCCCGATGATGCAGAGCTCTTCAGCACTCAGTTCGGCGATCTGTGCGAGCGGTTGGGCGTCACCTATCTTTATGCCGAGGAGATCGACTTGGACGCACAATCGGAGAAGTATCTCGCCATCGGTTTCGGTGATGACGCTTCCGATATAGTCAAAGAGAAACGTCATCCGGGCGTGACGGTAGAAGGCTTTCTCAACGAGGCGCAGTTGAAGGTCAGCTCGGGAGAAGAGGAAAGTATGGTTTCGCATCAGAAAACCATGCTCGATGACACGCTGATCTGTTTCCGGAGGATAGATACTTTTTTGGACGCCGGCAGCGGAAAAATCATCAAGCATGAAAAGCCCGTTCTGATCGGCGCCGAAGTATCCTTTTCGTCCCTGATGAAACGGCTTCTGAGGCAATTTAACGGAACGGCTGCTTACGACCTGATGTTTACATTTCTGCTGACAGTTCTGATTTTTGCGATATTTTATTTCAAGGTAAACGGACCGATAAAGAAAATCAGCAAAAGAATGGAGAACTTTGTCAATGACCGCGGCAAGGACGTGGAAAAGCTGCAGGTAAAGGGCAATGACGAGCTTGCCGAAATGTCGCGTTCGTTTAATCTCATGACCGAGGAAATCGACAAATACATTGAGGATATCGACGCTCTCAACAAGGAAAAGCACACTCAGGCGGCGGAGCTTGAGATCGCGAGAAATATCCAGACGGGTCTGTTAAAGCCCTCTGACTATGAGAACGGCAGCGTGTGTATCAGCGCTATGATGCGCGCGGCAAAGAACGTCGGCGGCGATTTATACGATTATCAGGTGCTTGAGAACGGCAAGGTATTCATAGCCGCAGCCGACGTATCGGGCAAGGGCATTTCCGCGGCGCTGTTTATGTCGCGCGCAATAACTCTTCTGCACCAGTATGCCCTTCTCGGATATTCACCTGCCAAAATGCTCGGCGAATACAACAATACGCTTGCCGAATCAAACCCGAACGGTCTGTTCATCACTACGTTTGTAGCGGTCTTTGACCCCAAAACGGGCGAGCTGACTTACTCAAACGCCGGTCATAACCGTCCGTATGTAATCTCGGACAGTCTGATAACGCTCGACGGAGCGGCAGGAATGGCTGCGGGTATTTTTGCAGGTTTTGAGTATGAGCAGGAAACGGTTGCGCTCAAGCAAAACGACGTTGTATTCCTTTATACAGACGGAGTAAACGAGGCAGAAAGCACCTCGGGTGAGCAGTTCGGCACAGAAGCGCTCGAAAACAGGCTCGAGGAACATATCGGGTTACAAAGCGATAATGTTTCCGGCGATATTTTCAAAACGATTGAGGAATTTTCGGACGGAGCGGTTCAGAGCGACGACATCACGATACTTACGCTAAAGGTGAAGCAGCTGCCCTCGTACAGGGAGATCACCGTCAGGAATCACCCCGAAAATCTCACTGAGCTCAACGATATGATAAACGGCGAGCTGCGAATTTCCGACGAGATAAAAGCACAGCTTTTGCTTATCGCGGAGGAGTTGTTTGTAAATATTTGTTCATACGCTTACGGAGGGAAAGAGGGAGACATTACCGTCGCGTTTGAAACGGACGCCGAAAACGTCACGCTGACCTTTACCGATTCGGGCAAACCGTTTGACCCTACGGCGAATGTTGTTGATATTAATGATTACGACCATGAAAACAGCATAGGCGGACTGGGATGTTTTCTTGCGTTTGAGCTTAGCGACGTGTATTCTTACTCATATCTGGACGGAAAGAATATCCTTAAAATTACAAAGCGTCTTTAATACTGTTTTTGATTAAATCGCTTTAAACAGGTGTTAGCGGAAAAACAAAAATCCTGCAGGATAACAAGGAGTTGCTATAGGTTCGATATCGAATCTATAGCAATTCTGCTTATTTCAAGTATATCTAATACTTGGCGGATAAAAAACCGGCACTGCGGAATTGGTTGTCTGCCTGCGGTGCGTAACTTTTTGCTCAAATATTGATAAAATAAAATGGGGTATATTTTGAGAAAAATACCCCGTCATAACCAATGTCAAGAGCACAATCAGCGGCAGCGGCGCACACGCTGCAGGTCTGGTTGGTCAGTGCTGGGGTGTAGTGAACGTTGAAAACTGCACGATGGATATCGACATTGATACCGATAAGGAATATTCTGCGGGATTTGTCGGCAAGAACAGCGGAAGGTTGAGCTTTTCCGGCTGCACTGTCGAAGGTAACGTCTATACCTCAGCGAAGTACGCGGCAGGATTTGTGGCAGAGACAAGCGCTTCATGTAATTTATCAGCGGTACATTCGACGGACGGGACTGCCGGGATTCCAAAGCACCGGTTTCAAGCTCTTACCTGAGAGCGGCGGGGAAAATTACCTTGACGATACGATCATAAAGGCAAGAAAAGCATTGATAAAATGAATCATATCTGTTCCTGACTGCGCCTATTACGTGCAATAGGAAATACCTATTAGCAGAGGTCTTGACAAATTCATAGAATAATGTGATAATAGTATTGCAATAAAACCTACTAAACAAGTAGGAGAACTAAGCGATACAATTCCGCCAAGTAAGGAGCAGAATAAATGAAAACATATAAAAAGATTACCGACCTGATCGGAAACACACCTTTGTTAGAGCTTGAGAACTACGGAGAATATCAAAATCTCAGCGCGACGATATTCGGAAAGCTGGAATATTTCAATCCTGCCGGCAGCGTAAAGGACAGAATCGCCAAGGCGATGATAGACGACGCAGAGGCAAAGGGAGTGTTAAAGCCCGATTCAGTCATTATCGAGCCGACGAGCGGCAACACTGGCATAGGCCTTGCTGCTGTCGCGGCTGCGAGGGGATATAAGGTCATCCTGACAATGCCCGAGACCATGAGCGTCGAGAGAAGAAATCTTCTCAAGGCTTACGGAGCGCAGGTTGTTCTGACCCCGGGCGTGAACGGCATGAAAGGTGCGATTCAAAAGGCGCAGGAGCTTGCGGCGGAGAATGAGAACAGCTTTATTCCGAGCCAGTTCACCAATGCGGCAAATCCGAGCGCGCACCGCAGCACCACAGGTCCCGAAATCTGGAACGACACCGACGGCAAGGTGGATATCTTCGTCGCGGGCGTCGGAACAGGCGGAACAGTTTCGGGCGTCGGCGAATATCTGAAAAGCCAAAATCCCAATGTCAAGGTTGTCGCGGTAGAGCCTGCAGGTTCGCCTGTTCTTTCGGGCGAGAAGCCGGGTCCGCACAAGATTCAGGGAATCGGCGCAGGCTTCGTTCCCGAAACACTTAATACCGAGGTTTACGACGAGATTATCAGAGTCGAGAATGAGGACGCCTTCAAAACAGGCAGGATCCTCGCAAAAAAAGAAGGCTTGCTCGTCGGCATTTCATCAGGCGCGGCGGTATGGGCAGCGGCTCAGCTCGCCAAGCGTCCCGAAAATAAAGGCAAAATCATTGTAGCGCTGCTTCCCGACACGGGCGAACGCTATCTTTCCACACCGATGTTTACAGAATAAGAGGTTATCAAAATGTTTCATCTCAGCAACGCAAAACTGAATCGCTTTTCAGCCGAAATCGCCGCTGCGCGCTTCGGCAGCGTTGCTATGCCCATGTGCTGTTGTGTTTGTATGGTGCATACAGGCGGCATAGCGCGATGTTGAGACATCATATACAGCTATCATTTCACCGCCTGTCTGCGTTTTGACGTAAGCAGGCGGTATTTTATGTTTAAAAGAGGGTTGAATATGACTGAAACAAGAGAAAGCACCACTGCAAAGCTTTGCTCCTTTGCGCGCGCCTACCATTCCAATACAGGCAGACAAAAGATTTTTGACGATTATCTCGCCTATGATCTGATGGGCAAGGAGGAGTATGAGGAAATCGGTCAGCTGATTGAAAATGACTTTGAATCGGAGCATCGGAGCATCAACTATTCGTTCAGCTCAAAGAGAATTATCGACAAGCTGAACCGCTATATCACGCCGATACCGCTGTCGCGCATAGCTTTTGCGGAGAACAAGCTGCATAAATTTGCAAAGAAGCACGGAAAATGCCAGTACGTCGTCTGCGGCGCAGGTATGGACACATTTGCGTTCCGCAACGGCAATCCCGATATTCATGTTTTTGAGCTTGATCATCCAAACACAGGCAGATACAAGCGCGAGCGTGTTAAGCAGCTCGAGTGGAACATTCCCGACAATCTGACCTTCGTACCGATCGATTTTTCTACCGATAGTATGACGCAGACGCTTCTGAATGCCGGTTTTCAGCCCGATGTGCCGTCTTTTTTTGCAATCCTCGGCGTGTCCTATTACCTGACGCTTTCGGTGTTCGCGCAGACGATAGGCGAAATCAGCGGACTTTGCACCGCGGAGAGCCAGATCGTCTTTGACTATCCCGACGAAACCACGCTGAGCGGTTCAGGTGCGGAGCGCGTCCACACACTTGCGGAAATCACCGAAAAGCTCGGTGAAAAAATGCTGCACGGCTATTCGTTTCGCGAAATCAGCGAAACGCTGGAGCGCTACAGCTATGAGATAGAGGATCACGAAACGCCGCAGATGATCGAGCGGCAGTATTTTGAAAACAGGACGGACGGAATCACGGCGTTTGAAAACATCCATTTCATTTTAGCGGACAGGGAGGAGAGCGCATGAATAAAATCGCAAGCTTCACCGTCAACCACGACAAGCTCGAAAAGGGAATGTATCTGTCGCGGACGGACGGCGACGTCATCACCTACGATATTCGCATGAAAAAGCCGAACGGCGGCGATTATCTCGGCAACGGCGCGCTGCATACCTTCGAGCATCTATTCGCGACCTACGCGCGCAACAGTGCGCTTTCCGACAGCGTAATTTATGTAGGACCGATGGGCTGCCGAACGGGATTTTATTTTCTTGTACGGAATAATATTTCTCACTCACAGGCAATCGCTCTTGTGAAAAAGAGCTTTGAATATATCGCGCGGTTCAGCGGTGAAATACCCGGAGCCAAACGGGAGGAATGCGGCAACTACCGCGAACAGGATCTGAACGGCGCAAAGGAAACGGCAAAAGATATGCTTTCCGTTTTGCAGAACTGGCAAACGGAAGATTTGAAATATAAGGAGTAATCATCATGGCTAATTACAAAAATATCGAGTCCGCACTGATTCACGGCGGCGTCTCAACAGACGAATTCACCGGGGCGGTCAACGTTCCAATCTATCAGACCTCGACATATCAGCAGACCGGCTTGGGCGAGGAACCGAAGTGGGAGTATTCGCGCACAGGCAATCCTACGCGCGCGGCGTTGGAAGCGCTTATCGCCGAGCTGGAGCACGGCAAGGCAGGCTTTGCCTTCGGTTCCGGCATGGCGGCAATCACGGCGGTGCTCAGTCTGTTTGAAGCAGGCGACAAGGTGCTTATTTCAAGCAACGTCTACGGCGGCACCTTCCGCGTGCTCGACAAGGTTTTCAACCACTTCAATATCGGCTATTCAATCGAGGACACTACGGATTTGGAGGCGCTTGAGAAGAAAATCACAAGCGACGTCAAGGCGATCCTCGTCGAAAGTCCTGCTAATCCGCTGCTGACCATTACCGACCTCGCGGCGGTTGCGGCGCTTGCCAAAAAGCACGGGATCCTCTCGATTGTCGATAATACCTTCATGACTCCGTACCTGCAAAGACCGATTGAACTGGGCGTAGATATCGTCGTCCACAGCGCGACAAAGTACCTCGGCGGTCACAGCGACGTAGTGTCGGGACTGGTGGTTGTCAATGACGACGAGCTTGCTCAAAGACTCGCATTTATCCAGAATTCCACCGGCGGCGTGCTCGGACCCTTCGACAGCTTTTTGCTGATAAGAGGTATCAAAACCCTCGGCGTGCGCCTTGACCGTCACGTTGAAAACGCCGAAAAAGCGGCGGCGTTTCTTCAAAACCACAAGGCGGTGAAGAAGGTCTACTATCCCGGCTTGCCCGACGCGCAGGGCTACGAGATCAACAAGCGTCAGGCGAAAAACGGCGGCGCGATGATTTCCTTTGAGCTTTACGAAAACTATAACATCAAGAAATTTTTCAAGTCCTTGAAGCTCGTCGCGCTCGCGGAAAGTCTCGGCGGCGTCGAGAGCCTTGTCTGCCATCCGGCAAGCATGACGCACGCCTCCATCCCCTACGAGGTGCGTCAGAAGGTCGGAATCACCGACGGTCTGATAAGACTGTCCATCGGCATTGAAAGCATCGACGACATTCTCGCCGATCTGGAGCAGGCAATTGCGGAAAGCGAGGAATAATCATGGCACTCTACAACGATATGCAGGAGCTTATCGGCAACACGCCGCTGGTAAAGCTGAATCACCTCGATCTCCCCGACGGCGTAAATCTCTACGCGAAGCTTGAGCTGTTCAATCCCTCGGGCAGCGTCAAGGACAGGATCGGAAAATATATGATAGCCGACGCGGAGCAGCGCGGTATTCTCAAAAAGGGCGGCACGATAGTTGAGGCGACGGCAGGCAATACAGGTCTCGGTATCGCTTTTGCCGCGCTGAATAAGGGTTACAAAATCATATTTGTGGTGCCGACAAAGTTTTCTCAGGAAAAGCAGACGCTTCTCCGTGCGCTCGGTGCGGAAATCATCAATACACCGCGCGAGGGCGGAATGCTCGGTGCGTGGGATAAGGCTGAGGAAATCCGCCGTTCCATTCCGGGTGCAGTTACGCTCGAGCAGTTCAAGAATCAGGCGAATCCGCAGGCTCACTATGAAACAACAGGCAGAGAGATATATGAGGATCTGAACGGTCAGATAGATTATCTCGTCGCGGGCGCAGGCAGCGGCGGCACCTATTCGGGTGTAGTTAAATTTCTGAAAGAGAAAAATAAAAATATCATCGGAGTGCTTGCCGACCCCGAAGGCTCGACAATGGGCGGCGGCGAACACGGCGATTACAATATCGAGGGCATCGGCAACGACTTCATAGCAGCTACAATGGATATGTCGCTTGTCGATAAGGTTGTAAAGATGAATGACGACGAAGCCTTTGACGGAGCAAGAGAGCTTGCCAAAAAAGAGGGAATCTTTGCAGGTTCCTCGTCGGGAGCGGCGCTTGCTGCGGCGAAAAAGCTGATTGAAAGCGGCGCACGCGGCAATATCGTTATCATACTGCCCGACCGAGGCGACCGTTATTTCACAAAGCATTTGTATGACAAAAACTGGGAGTAAGAAATGCCGATTATTGATTTTCACGCGCACATATATCCGAATAAAATAGCCGAAAAGGCGACGAACGCCACCGCGGACTTTTACGGCATTTCGCCTGCCTGCATCGGCACAGGCGACGAGCTGTTGAGGGAGGGCAGAAGAGCCGGTATAGATGAATTTGTCCTCCTGCCCGTTGCGACAAAGCCCGAGCAGGTGCGCCATGTCAACGAGTTTATTCTCGGCGAAACTGCCGCGCACAAGGAATTTCACGGCTTCGGCACGCTTCATCCCGATTGCGAAAACATCACGGAAGAAGCGGAATTTATTCTGAATTCAGGATTGATGGGCGTCAAGCTGCACCCCGATACACAGCGTTTCAATACGGACGACAAGAGATTGTTCGAGGTCTATGACGCGGTTCAGGGCAGGCTGCCGCTGCTTGTGCACTGCGGCGACAAGAGGTTTGACTATTCCCATCCTGCCCGTCTGAAACGGGTAATTGACAATTTCCCGAAGCTTCAGGTCATTGCCGCCCATCTGGGCGGCTGGTCGCTGTTCGAGGAAGCCTTTGCCATTCTGCGCCACACGGACTGCTTTCTTGATATTTCGAGCTGCACAATGTTTTTACCGCCCGAAACGGTGGTGCGGTACATCGGCGGTTACGGCGCTGACAGGATTTTGTTCGGCACTGATTTTCCTCTCTGGAGCCCGAAAACAGAGGTAGAAGCCTTTCAAAGGCTGCCTCTCGGCGCAGAGGATTATGATAAAATCGCGTACAAAAACGCGCTTCGTATCTTAAAAAACTAATAGGCAAAACCTATTACCTACTATACCTATCGGATATTAGACATTTAACGAAAACCATGATAAAATATAATCACTGAAACGAAAGGAGAGAGCACCATGACCACACGAAACGCAATGTGTTGTAATACTTTTATGTGTACGATGCAAAAGGGATACTTCTGTGTTGTGGCATGCTGCGCGCTCCGAATGTGAAGGGCAATTCTGCGTTTTTACGAGAATGCCGGCGAGGGTGTGCCCACCGGCGATTTTTTATGCCCGATATTAAACTTGAATCCCGCCGTTGATGAACGTGCAGAATCGAAAACATGTTGAAATAGGCGGGAGACGGTGCCCACCGGCACTTTTAAGCCAAAAACGGGCAGAAAGGGAGTAATCAAATGAAAAAAGTATTAATCGTCTGTATCATCGCGCTTGTCGCCGCATTCAGTGTGACAGGCTGCGCGTCGACAAACGCATCAAGCGAGAGCAGTCACAGCGAAAGCACAACGCATGACTGCTGCAAGGACAAAGAAGCGACTGCCTCCGAGGTTCCGGACTGCTGCAAGAACAAGGAACACGCGGATAACGATACATCAAAGACCTCAGACGTTCCCGACTGCTGTGCGGGAGACTGATTTAAAATAATAATCAACACATTTTGAAAGGGTAATAAAAATGAAAAAAAGAATTCTCGCGGCTCTTTTCGCCGCCACACTGACATTAACCGCTTTTGCGGGTTGTAATACAGCTTCATCAGATTCTTCTTCCGATACCTCGGCTTCCTCAAGCGATGCCAAGGAGTCCGGAACGGAAGCAGCAAAGGCGACGCTTGAAAAAACAAGCTTTAACCTCGGACACCTCAACTCCACCGCTCATCTGCTCGGCTTTGTCGCCAAGGAGGAGGGCTATTTTGAGGAAGAGGGACTCGACGTAACTCTCACGCTGTTTTCATCAGCCGCGGAGCTTTCAAGCGGTCTTGAATCCGAAAAGCTCGACGTTGCCTTTATCGGTTCGGTTCCGGCGCTGACCTTCCAGAGCAAGGGTCACGACCTGACCATCTTCGGCGGTGAGATGACCAACGGCCACGGCTATGTCATCAAGCCTGAGTACGTTGAGGGTAAATCCGACTGGGACGTTTCGATTCTCAAGGGCAGAAACGTCGCTTCCGTCAAGAACTCCGTTCAGGACGCGGAGCTGCAGATCCTGTTAAAGGATAAAAATATCGAAATCGGCGAGGGAGAGGACAAGGTCAATATCGTCTACTTCGACAGCCAGAAGGACGCCTACAACGCGCTCCAGAACGACACCATTGACGCTGCTTCGGCGTATTCACCCTACACCTCGCTTGCCGAGAGTCAGGGCTACAAGATCGTCTACCGCTGCTCCGAGGAAGAGCTCCTCAAGAACCAGCCCTGCTGCCGTCAGGTCGCCACGACCGAGGCGCTTTCCAAGTATCCCAATTCCTACAACGCGTTTGAGCGCGCGCTGATCAAGGCGTACAAGTTCACGCAGGAGAACAAGGAGCAGACCGTCAAGGATGTAAAGAAGTACATTGATATCGAAGAAGATTTGATCAACACCGAGGTTTACGGCGGCTACGGCACCTCCGTGCCCGACCCCGACAAGCAGGGCACCGTCGCTCTCAAAAACTCCATCGTGGAGCTTGGCTACACCGAGGACTACGAAATCGACAAGCTCTATAACACAGATATCTACAAGAACGCTCTTGCAAGCCTGATTCAGGAAAACCCCGACGATAAGATCTACGCGGAGCTTCAGGAGCATTTCGACAAATACGAGTAATCAATTAATACCGGGATGAAGGTTTATGAGTAAGATTGAAATCAAAAATTTAACGGTTGACTACACCGAGAAGAAAAACCGCTTTACCGCTCTGAGGGACGTCAGCTTTTCGATCGAGGAAGGCGAGTTTGTCAGCATCATCGGCTCAAGCGGCTGCGGAAAGAGCACGCTGCTCAGCATTCTTGAGGGTATCAATTTCCCGACGTCGGGAGAAATCCTGATCGACGGCGAGCCTATAAAGGGCACGGGAACCGACCGGGGAGTTGTGTTCCAGCACTATTCTCTGTTTCCGTGGATGACCGCGAGGAAGAACGTCGCTTTCGGTGTGAAGCAGGTCAATAAGACCGCTTCCAAGGCGGAAAGACTGCAAATCGCCGACGAGTTTCTCGAAAAGGTAGGACTTGAAAACTTCAAAAACAAATATCCCTCACAGCTTTCCGGCGGAATGCAGCAGCGTGTTGCAATCGCGAGAGCGCTTGCTATGGACACGGACATTCTTCTGATGGATGAACCGTTCGGCGCGATCGACGCGAAGAACCGCACCATTCTGCAGGAGCTGCTGCTCGAGCTGTGGGAGGGCGACGGCACAAGCCCGAGAAAGACCGTTGTGTTTGTCACTCACGATATCGACGAGGCGATTCTGCTTTCGGATAAGATAGTGATGATGACCGCTCATCCCGGTCAGGTATACAAAGAGATAGAGGTTCCCTTTGACCGCCCGAGGAACCGCGCGCAGCTTGTTCAGACAAAGGAATACAACAAGTTCCGCAACAGGCTGCTCGCGATGTTCTACAGCGACATTGTGAACAAGATCGGCGGAGAGGAGCAATCAAAAAACGTTACCTCCGAACTGTGCATTTCCTGTTTATCGCGCTGCTGCTCGTTCAGCTTCTGCCGGATAAACTGACAACCGAAACCTACGCCGGTTATGTCGTCTGGTTCGCCGTCGGAGTGGAAATTCTGACGCTGATCGTGTCGGCACTTATCAAAAAGCCGCTCGGACTGACCCTCTTCGCGGATATCGTGAGCTTTATATACGGCTTGCTGATTGCGTGGACGCTGGCGACGGCAAAATTCAATTTGCTGAAACCCTCTTTGTTTCCGCCGCCCGGAAGAGTTTTCTGGCAGCTGATCGGCGACTACGAAAAGATCATCACAAACATTCTCAGCTCGGTCGGCATAATTTTACAGGGTTATCTGCTGGCAGCCGCCGCGGCAATCATCCTCGGGCTGCTGCTCGGTTCAAGTGAAAGGCTGGGTAACGTTGCGACTTATATTGCTAAGTTTTTAGGCGCGATCCCTCCGATCGTATACATTCCCTACGGAATCGCGCTGCTGCCGACCTTCCGTTCGGTATCGGTTTTCGTAATTTTTCTGGCGACGTTCTGGCCTGTGCTGGCAGGTACAATGAGCGGCGTGATGAACGTCGACAAAAAGACGCTCGACTCCGCAAGGGTGCTCAACGTCAACCGGTTCACCATGCTGTTTTCCGTAATTCTGCCTGCGTCGCTGCCGCAGATTTTCATCGGCTGCAACCAGGGACTGACCGTTTCGTTCGTCCTGCTGACCTCGGCGGAGATGATCGGCGCACAGAGCGGACTCGGCTTCTATATCAAAAACTATTCCGATTTCGGCGACTACACACGCACGCTCGTCGGCTTGATCGTGATCGGCATCGTTATCGTCGTCATTTCATTCGGATTCAATAAGATTCAAAAATACCTGCTTCGCTGGAAGCACTGAGGGGGCGCGAACATGACAGAAATATTATGGCACGGCAGGGGAGGACAGGGAGCCTTCACCGCCGCAAGACTTCTCGGCGACGCGTATTCGCTCAAGGATAACGCGTACGCGTTGGCGTTCCCGTCCTTCGGACCCGAGCGCAGAGGAGCGCCGATCAGGGCGTTCACAAAGCTCGACCAAAAACCGATCGGCAACCGCAGCGAAATCACCAAATCCAACTACAGCATTTTTCTGGACGACACGCTTTTCAACGCAAAATCATTTCGCGAGTTGAAACAAAACGGAAAAATACTTTTAAATACAAAGAAGAAGTTCGATGATCCGCGCGTAATTACGCTCGACGGAGACAGTATCGCCGCGCGTATTCTCGGACTTCCGATCACCAACACTATTTTACTCGGCGCGTTCGCGGCAATATCAAATGAAATTTCTTTAGAAGAAATATACGAGGCTATCCGGCAGACCATGCCGCGCCGCCTGCATGAAAAGAACATCGCTGCCGTCAAAGCGGCATATGAGGAGGTCGTCGCATGAAGCCGTATCTGAGGGAGTTCGTCCCGACCGCCTTTGAGGATATTCCCGACGCGACCGCGTATGAAGCAGGCTATCTTGTCACAAAGAACGCGGGCTGGCGCAATGTCCGACCCGTAATCGACTCGAAAAAATGTGTCGGCTGTCTGAATTGTTATCTGTACTGTCCCGACGGCGTGATATACCGCGAGGGAAACAAGGTGGCGATCGACTACGATTTTTGCAAGGGCTGCGGCATTTGCCGCAAAATTTGTAAGCCCGGCGCGATAGAGATGGAGGCGGAAAAGTAATGGCAAAAGCATTTTTATCAGGCAACGAAGCCTTTGCCTACGGCGTTCGGCTGGCGCGGCCGCAGGTGATATCCGCCTATCCGATAACGCCGCAGACGATCGTGGTGGAGAAGCTCTCGGAATTTATTGAGGACGGCAGTCTGAAAGCGGAATTTATTCATGTGGAATCCGAGCATTCGGCGCTGTCCTGTGCGATCGGCGCGTCCTCGGTCGGCGCAAGAGCCTTCACCGCGACATCCTCTCAGGGCTTGCTCTATATGGCGGAGTGCCTGCCATACGCGGCAGGCGGACGGTTCCCGATCGTGATGATGAACGCGAACCGCTCGACCGCGCTTCCGTGGAATATTTACGGCGACCAGCGCGATTCGCTCTCACAGCTCGACAGCGGCTGGATCCAGGCGTACGCCGAAAACGCTCAGGAGGCGCTTGACCTCGCGCTGATGAGCTTTTATATAGCGGAGCACAAAAACGTCAGCACGCCGTATATGGCGAACCTCGACGGCTTTGTGCTCACGCATACCTACGAGGTCGTGGACGTTCCCACAGCGGAACAGGCGGACGCGTTCCTGCCAAAGTACGCAACAGAGAACAAGCTCGACCTGCAAAATCCGCGAAATCTCGCTTTTTCGGCAGGACCCGACAGCAACACTATTTTCAAATACAAGGAGCACGTCGGTATTTTGAACGCAAAGTCCGTTATCCAAGAAGCCGAGGATAGATTTGAAACCATCTTCGGCAGGCGATACAGCGGCTTGACCGAGAGCTACAGAACCGAGGACGCGGATTATATTATCATCACGCTAGGCAGTATCGCCGGACTTGTCCGCGAGGTTGTTGACGCGCTCAGACTGGAGGGCAGACGCGTCGGTTTGCTGCGGCTGCGCTATCTCCGTCCGTTCCCGAATGAAGAAATCGCAAATGCCGTCAAAAACGCCAAGGCTGTAGCGGTTCTGGAAAAGGACATCTCCTTCGGCAACGAGGGCACGGTCTATACCAACGTCAATTCCGCGATGCAAAAGGCAGGAATTAATATTCCGAATTCGAATTATATCGGCGGACTCGGCGGTAAGAATATTTCCTCAGAAGAAATAAAGGGCATCTTTGACGAGCTTAAATCACAGAAGTCAGCGGTAAGATTTTTAGGGATAGGCGGTGAAGCAAATGGCGGTTAACGCGAAGAATCTGAACGAAACGGAGTTCTTTTACGGCCACAAGGCGTGCGCCGGCTGCGGCGGCAGCTTAGCCGTCAGAATCGCCTTGAAGGTTCTCGGTGAAAACGCGGTTGCCGTTCTTCCGGCAGGCTGTATGTCGGCGGTCGGCTTCAACTTTCCGCAGCTTTGCTTCGGCAATAACGCAATTATTTCAACCTTTGCAGGAACCGCTTCCATGCTGACAGGCGTTGAAGCAGGACTGAGAGCGCAGGGCATCACAGACTTTCACGCGGTGGGCTTTGCCGGAGACGGCGGCACGGCGGATATCGGTTTGCAGGCGCTTTCGGGCGCGATTGACCGCAACGACGATATCTTGTATATCTGCTACGACAACGAAGCCTATATGAATACGGGTATTCAGAAAAGCTCGCTGACGCCATTCGGAGCGAGAACAACGACGACGCCCGCAGGCAAAAACATCCGCGGCAACCTCAGACCAAAGAAAAATATGTTTGAGATCGTCGCTGCCCACGGAATCCCGTACGCCGCAACCGCAAGCGTAGGTTACCTCAACGACTTCATGCGCAAGGTGGAGAAGGCAAAGAGCATCAAGGGTACGAAGTACATTCACATTCTCGCACCCTGTCCCACGGGCTGGGGTGTGAAAACAGATGAAACAGTGGATATCGCCAAAGAGGTGGTAGACTGCGGCTTGTGGTACCTTGCCGAGTACGAAAACGGCGAATTTACACTGAATCATCAGCCAAAGGAGTTTTCGAGCGTTGAAAGCTACCTGAGAAAACAAAGCCGTTTCAAGCACTTAACGGCGGAGGATATTGAAATCATCACACAGTCCCGCGACGCGAAGTGGGAGTTTATTCATAAAAATTTTAATTGAGTAGTAAGGAGTAATCAGCAATGAGCAGAGATATAAATAATAAGTATTGGGACGAGGAGCTTGAAACCTTACCCCGTGAGGAACTTGAAAAAAGACAGCTTGCGGATTTGCAGGAGATCGTCAAATTCGCTTATGATAACGCCCCGTATTACAAGCGTTCGTTTGACGAGGCAGGCGTAAAGCCCGAGGACATCAAAACCCTCAAGGACATTCAGAAATTTCCCTTTATCAACAAGAAAACCCAGCGTGATACGCAGGGCGTCGGTTCGTTTTTAGGCGAGCTGGCGGCGGTACCCGAGGAGGACGTTGTATTTATCTCGACCTCGTCCGGCTCCACAGGCGTACCCACCATGAGTCCGTTCACCAAGAAGGACTTCGATGAGTTTCAGGATACCGAAAGCCGCTGGTTCTGGCAGGTCGGCATCCGACCGACTGACCGCTATGTTCACGCGCTCAACTTCTCGCTCTATGTCGGCGGCCCGGACGTCATCGGCGCGCAGAACCTCGGAGCGCTTTGCATCTGGGGCGGTACTCTGCCCAGCGAACGCCTGCTTTTCGTTCTGAAAACCTATCAGCCGACGGTAATCTGGACGTCTCCGTCCTACGCATGGCAGCTCGGCGAAAAGGCGCTCAAGAGCGGCATTGACCCGAAGAAGGATTTGAATATCAAGAAAATCATCGTTGCAGGCGAGCTGGGCGGCTCCATTGAAGCCACCAGAAAGGCGATTGAGGACATCTGGGGTGCGGAGGTTTACGACTTCTACGGTCTGTCAGACATCTTCGGCGCGTGCGCAGCAATGTGTGAAGCGAAGGACGGTCTGCACATCGCCGAGAATCATATTTTAGTTGAAACTATCGACATCCACACAGGCGAGATTCTCGAGCCCGGTCAGGTCGGAGAGCTTGTATTCACCACGCTGCGCAAGCATGCCCGTCCGCTGATCCGCTTCCGCACGGGCGACATCGGCTGGATCGACAACACCAAGTGCTCCTGCGGAAGAACGCACGGCAGAATCCATATTCTGGGCAGAAAGGATGATATGTTCATCGTCTCCGCCGTCAACGTATTCCCGAGCGACATCGAGGCGGTTATCCGCGAGCACGAGGGCATCACCGGCGAGTATCTTATCCGTATCTTTGAGAAGGATTTCACCAATAAATATGCCGTTGAAATCGAGAAGAACGCCGATAATCCCAAGTCTGACGACGAGGTCGCGGCTGAGGTTACAGCGGCGTTGAAGGCGCGTATCGGTGTAAAGCCCGCGAGAGTAGTGGTTCATCCCGACGGCGGACTTGACACACGCTCTGAGCACAAATCCAGACGCGTTATCGACGAGCGCACCCTTGACTATAACATCTGATTTGAGTATAATAAGCTAAGCAAAAAACAAAGATGGAGGCAGCCATATGCCCGCACTATCCAAACGAACCAAAACCTTTACCGACTCGGTCATCAGGCGCATGACGCGAATTTCAAATAAATACGGCGCGGTGAATCTCTCTCAGGGCTTTCCCGATTTTGAACCGCCGCGCGAGCTGCTTGACAGACTCGCCGAGGTCACAAGGGAGGATTTTCACCAGTATTCAATCACATGGGGCGCGCAGAATTTCCGTGAAGCGCTCGCGAGAAAGCAGTCGCGTCTGATGGGAGTTGACATTGACCCTAACGAAAACATTGTCGTGACCTGCGGCAGCACCGAGGCGATGATGGCGGCGATGATGACCGTCACAAATCCCGGGGATAAGGTAATAGTGTTCTCACCGTTCTACGAA